>JABFSD010000375.1 GCA_013140935.1 Acidobacteriota bacterium | reverse complement strand
TGATTATTTTCGCCAACGTCCAGTTATTTCTTCGTCGTCTAGCTCCAGTTCCTAAGCCTACATTCAATTATACTAAGCCGCTGGAATCATTGGAGATAGAAGCACGAAAAGTTCCCGGATAGCCTCTCACAAGTAAACACGGAAAACGAAAAATACAAGAAAACTTAGTTTCCGGTGTATTAGTTTGGTGGGACACACCCATTGAAACGCACTGGACGGTGCATAACCAACAGAAAGGAGATTTTCATGAGCAAGAAAATAGTGCTATTGACCGGTTGTTTATTATTGCTGGTTGTTTTGTCTGCCGCGCTTAGCTTCTCAAACAAAGCAGATAAAAAAGCCTTGGCTTCGGCGGCATTACCTCCAGGGCAAGCGGAGGTAACTGCAAAAAACTTACAAAGCGATACCGGCGAGGTTGTTGTCTTCCTTGAGGAAGCCAAGGTGAACGCAACAACGCCACAAAGGTTGGACGGTTACTCGTGTTCTGTTAGAAACGCAAGCGGTAAAAGCATCAAAGCTTTAACGCTGCTTTGGATTTTTAGAACCATAAACAACGGGACAGAGTCAGGAATTTCAGAGCGCGTATCTTTCAACTCTTTGGTTCACCCCGACTTGAGAGAGAGTGGCTTTGGTCGTCCCCTTGAACCGGAACAAACCATACCACTTAACGCTGGCACTATCACAAAATGGGATAAAGCAAGGTTCTTGCGGGCAGAGGTTTCGGTTGAATACGTTGAGTTCGAAGATGGGATGAAACTTGGCGAAGATCACAACAAGATAGCTTCCAGCAAACTTCAGCAAACCAGGGAAGGAGCAGAAAAATACAAACAATGGCTCAAAACTCAGTATCTTCAAAAAGGGAAATCCGTAGATGCCTTGTTGGAAATCCTCCAAGGTGCCGGTATGCCGCCTGATTTGGCGGTCAGCCCTGGTGGAGAAATGAGCGGGGCACAAATGTACCGTAAAGCGTTACTTTCTCTCATGAAATCTGGCAAGGGTCAGGACTTCGCCAACAAACATTTAAATTAATGGACGAAGCACGTCCCACACTAATGAACATTCCAACATAAGGAGGTAATACACATGAAGGTTTCTTCATTATTATCCGTTTCTCTTCTCGTCTGCATTTCACTGGCGGCGCACAGCCAAAGCATCTACAACTGCTTATCGGTGAAAAGTTGTAGCGCCAATAATGGGTCATCCGCTTGCAATATTGATTTCAGATGGAATCAATGTGACGGCAGCGAAGGTTCTTCAACGCCGACCTGCCCAATTTTCTTGTCCTGTGAAGATTTATGTAGTTGCTCTTGTATGTCCAATGGATGGGCTATGGACTATTACGACAATTGCACAGGAAGCTTCAGGCAAATTTCCAAAGAATGCTCTGGCTCTTGTCCGTAGTAACTCACACAGACGACCGCAAACAATTAAGTTTGCCAAAACCCATATCGCTGACAACGAAATGAGTAATGTTAATTTCGTTGTCAGCGACATATCGTGAAGTAGTAATTGATTTTCGAGCAGCTACAGGCACTCACGCAACTATCATTACACCTTAGCGGAGCTTAGCCCGATAGCCAATTAGCTTTCAAGAAGTTGGGTCAATTGAGGAAGCTAAAGCAACTCTCGCTCAACCTCGACCCTGGCCAAGTAGCCGTCAAGCCGTTGGAGCAACTGAAGGAACTCGTGCAACTCTCGCTTAAACGCAATGAGAGGGCAGGCAATTTGGAATGGCTCGCAACGCTGCTGAACTTGCAGAAGCTTTCCATCGAACGTGCAACCACGCAACGAATGTCCTTACAAAAACTTCCCCCCAGCGTAGTGGAACTGAGCTTTTAGGCCAGCGTGCTTGGGGTTGGGTCAGCCTCGGCGTCGCCGTAGTTGTCGCCATAGTTGTAGGAAGATGCGTGAGACCGCCGCACGGTAGCACCAGCGTGCCGAGGTTGTTTCGCGCGTAGCTGCTTTAGCCCTTCGCTCACGTCGGTGCCTTGCGCCGCCCAGCCTTTCGCCCGGCGCGGTGGAGCGTTACGTTAGCAGCGAGCGAGCGCGACCGTGGCTGCCCGCCTGAGACTCCACCGCGCCAGGCGGTGGGATCAAGACCGATGCTGCGGCTTGGCGAACGGCTTTGGTCGCCACCGCCGGTCACGCCCCCACACTTCGTCGGAGAGAGAACGCTCGGCAACGGTAGCGCAACTTCGCCAAAGTTGCGTAGCGTGATGAGTTAGCCCTTCGCGCTTATGGGACGCCATGTGTAGGCAGATTGCGCGAGGTCGGGCGTAGCGGGGAATGCGTCTGATTGCCAGCACCGCAACTTTGGCGAAGTTGCGCTACCGTTGCCGCGTTAACGAACTCGCCTAAAACAAAGCATCCAACGCATCTGTCACCGACCTTACGCCGATCACTTCGAGCCGGTCATCCGGTTCCAATCCTGCCAGATTATTTTTAGGCATCACGACGCGCTTGAAGCCCATGCGCGCGGCTTCGCGCAGTCGCGCCGGGGCTTGACTGGTGGCGCGCACTTCACCCGCCAAGCCTAACTCACCAAACACAACCGTATGTTGATCGAGCGGAATGTTGCGGAAGCTCGACACCGTGGCCGCGATGATGCCGAGGTCTATGGCGGGTTCGTCAATGTCGAGGCCGCCTACGAGATTGACGTAAATATCGTCGCCGCTGAGGTTGAGGCCGACGCGCTTTTCGAGCATGGCAACCAATAAAGCTACGCGGTTTTGCTCTACGCCTTGCACGGTGCGGCGACCGGTGCCGAACTTCGACGAACTCACCAACGCCTGCAATTCGATCAGCATCGGGCGCGTACCTTCCATCGCGGCGATGACCGCCGAGCCCGAAGCGCCAATGGGGCGTTCGCTTAAAAACACTTCTGACGGATTGGGTACGCCGACCAAGCCGAGGCTGGTCATTTCAAAAATGCCGAGTTCGTTCGCTGCGCCGAAACGGTTTTTGGCGGCTCTGAGAATTCGGTGATTGTGATGGCGTTCGCCTTCGAAATAGACCACGGTGTCAACGATGTGTTCGAGGGCTTTGGGGCCGGCCAGCGTACCCTCTTTGGTGACGTGGCCGATGAGGAAGACGGGTACGTTGAGGCTTTTGGCGACGAGCAAAAATTGCCCGGCGACTTCGCGCACTTGCGAGACTGAGCCGGGCGCGCTTTCGAGCTTACCGGAATAAACCG
>JABFSD010000684.1 GCA_013140935.1 Acidobacteriota bacterium | reverse complement strand
AGCAAGCTGAAGCCGCTGCGTTGCAAGCTCGCGAAGATGAACGGCGTACCTTGATTGCAGGCTTGCGCGACAAGATCGCCGAACGCACCCGCGAACTCGACGCACTCGGCAATAAGGTTGCTAAAGACAAACGCGAGAATTTGCAGGAGAAATTACGCAAGGCCACCAAAAATCTCGACGACGCTTCGTTGCTCCCGGTGGGCGAACTCGTCCGCATTAAAAACGAATGCGATGAGATACAACGCACGCTCGATGAAATTGCCGACGCCATTAAGTCCGCGCACGGGTTGCGTCCGGCGGCGCTCGTCAACCGCGATCCGGTGCAATGCTGAAGTCTCTCTGCGCCACCAATAAAAATCCAAGCAGACCTAACAACAGCAACAGGGCTTCGGCGTCTCCGAAGTTGTAATTCACCAACGAACTCACAGCAAAACCCAGTAATGCACCGAGTGCGCTCAACGCCAGCCCGGCAGTCAGCGGATGCGACGACGCCTGTCCGTAACCCTGCCAAGCGGTGCGGCAAGCCGTCCACCACAGCCAGAGCAACAGGCCCAACGCCAACAGGCCACGTTCCATGGCAATCTGAATCGGCGTCGAATGGGTATGCGTCACGTAAGCACCCGGAAAACCCCATTCCTGCCAATGTCGTTTCGCCGCATCCATGCCTACGCCTAAGAGAGGATAATGCGGAATCAGCCGCAATCCGGCTTGCATGTATTCAAAGCGCCGCGTCGTGCTGTCGCGCATGGCTTTCGCCGAACGCTCCTTGCCGAGCCAACTCACTGCGATGCCGCCCATCAACAAAACCAGCGCCAAGCCCATCAATAAAGTCCGCTTCCCGCGCAAACACAGCGGCACAAATAACAACGTCAAGAGAAAGGCGATCAGCACGGCGCGCGTAAAGGTTAATAACAACCCTGCCGAAAAGAAGACAAACAACGCGCCCAAACACAGCATCGTTCTCGAACGCCAGCCCTTACGCCATCCAGCCAATAAGAGGCCGTAACACAGCAAGGCGAACAACTGCATTTGCTCAGCGTAGGTCTGAAATTGCCGCCCGAAACCCGTTGCGCGAAAGCGATGAGTGCGACTGCCCGTCGTCGTAATGCCCAACAGATTCGGTTGCGCTTGCAGGGCTTCGGTCACAGTGAGTGTCACCGGAATCGGGTCGCCACGATGCAAGGCTTCGAATTCTAGTTTTGTGCCTACCGGCGAACGCCGAATGACGCCGCGAATCGCGGACAAGCTATAAACCCGCAAACGTCCGATCATCCAGATGGCGTCGCCCGGTTGCAGCCGCGCATCCAGCGGCTGATCGCGTAACAGCGGGCTATCTGCCGCCACGGTTTTGATAATGACGCCGCGTCCATACATTTTGTCGCCGATGCTGAAAAGCACGCCGCACAACCCTGACAGCAGCAACACGGCCACCAATGGTTTGATGGCGCGCGCGCTCAGATTGGTAACCAGCACATACAACACGCCGAACAACAATAAGGATTTTAGTTTGGGAAAGCTCAAGGAAGGTTCGGCTGAAAATATCGTCGAAAGCATCGTCACCCCCGCAAAGCCGATGAGAGGCACATCCAACGGCGTGCGCTGAAAGTGAAAGCGCCGCATCAACAGATCGCGCACCAGCCATGCCAGCCAACTGAGATTGAGTCCAACATGCGCAGCGGCGATGGAATGCGGCACGCTCAAAACGAAAAGGGCGATACCGAATAAAACAACCCGATTAGCCCAACGCCCCGCTGAAGTATCAGGCCGCACCGTCAGGCAATCATGCAGATACTCTGCCAGACGCTGCGCCAGCGTAGGCGGTGCCGCAAGCTCTTCCTTTTCGACAGGAAGGGCTTCACGAACGGGTGTATCGGGTGTGATTACGGAGTGCGAATTCATGCAGAGGCCACAGGCTAAACGATGAAACCGGCTGTGGCAACGCCGTAAATGGGAGCGTTTCTCCTCCGCAAAAAAACTACTGGCGTTGCCGATAAACCACCATCGGCAACGCCAGTTTGAGAAGCGAGTTGAAGGAGGAAGAATTACTTCGCCTGATCGAGCAAAGCCGATTTTTCAGCGTAAAGTTGGCGCATCTGTTCAATCAATTGCGCGTCTTGCGGATGCGCCGCTAATTGCGTGCGACAAGCATCCAGGGACTTTTCCAACCGGCTCAAATCAGACTCGAAAGCCGTGCGGCGTTGCGCGTCCCAACTGGTCATCTTCGCTTTGAAGGCGTCGAACTTGCGCTCAAATTCTGACTTCAGTTTGGACTCTTCGGGTAACACCGAGGTTTGCATTGCGCCCATACTGACGACGCCGTTGAATTGACGATAGATGCCGACGCTGCCGAATGCCACCAACAAAGCCGCCAGCGCACCGGCTCCGGCCAGTTGCGGGAAACTGAGCGACGCCCAGGCGTTGCGCCATTGATCCAGCAAGGTTTCTTTTTTCATCGGTCGCGTAGCGCGCGGGTCGGTCAGCATGCCTTCGGCTTCGATGGTATTGCTGATGCGCATCCACAGCGCCTTTGACGGCGTATGCAACGGCAAGTCGCGCGCGGCCATGCGAATCTCCGCCAGTTGCAATTCCAGCTTCTGGCAGTTTTCGCAGCCGGTCAGATGCGCAGCGAACTGATGGGCTTCCGTTTCCGGCAAGCCGCTGTCGAGATAATCGGACAACGTATTTCTAACAATAAGACATTCCATACTGCGTTCCTCTATTCCTACCCAACTGTGTGTGAGGTTTGTGGTCAAGTCTGTTGACAGCACCGCAGGGCGCATTCGTGAGAATCGCTTCGGCGTACAACCGACGGTTACTTATATTTTCTTATTCAACAGGTCGCGCAATCGCATCCGCGCCTTGTGCAATTGGGATTTCGAAGTCCCGGTGCTGACCCCCAGAATGTTGCCGATTTCCTCATGCTCGAAACCTTCGATGTCGTGCAGGATGAAAACGGTGCGATAACCTGGGGGCAGTTCCGCGATGGCTTTGTCGAGCGCGAGCCGATCCACATATCTGGGACGTTCCGTGCCGCCCTGGATCAGGTCTTGAATCTCGCCGATCTCGCCTTCTTCCGTCGTCTTCTCGAATTTGACGCCTTTCTTGCGAAAGTGCATCAATACATGGTTGACCGTGAGGCGATGCAACCAGGTCGTGAAAGCCGACTCACCGCGAAAACTGCCAATCTTGCGGAAGAGTTGAATATAAACTTCCTGGGTCAAGTCCTCGGCTTCCGTCGCATTCGCCACCATGCGAAGGCACAAGCTATATACGCGCCGATGATGGCGTTCGTAAATTTGCTCGAACGCGCTCATATCGCCGCGCGACGATGCCTGTGCCAGTTCATAATCTGAAGTGGCAGTATTACTCGGGTTCGCTATCACTCTCTCGCCTGCTCCTGATGTGAAGCGGGCACCACGGACTCTGGCAGGAAACTTCGTTACATCGGCTTCGCTCGCTTGAGCTAAACCGCTCTTCCATTACCACTTAAAGATCGTATTGTAACGAAGCGCGCCTGTGATGCCGCCCTGAAACTCGTTGGTTGCTCTTCTGCGAAAGATTTTAATCTTTTCGCGAGCCTTAGTTGGTGTTGGTCAGTCGGGGAACCTATTCTGCAATCGGCCTAAACTCGTATTGCACTCGGTATGGGCATCATAGCCCACGCCTGCAAAATGCCGCAACCAGCCTTTATTCACGGCCTCGCGCCGGGTTTTGGCGTAAGTATGAGCCAGGCTACCGAACTTTTTTTGCGGGGCACGCTTGAAACTTTCGCCGCTTATTTTCCATACTGCGCCTTCCTTCTAACCGCTGTAACAAGAGCAAAACGCTTACGATGAGCAAAATCCAAACAACTTCCCACCCGGCCCGCTGGGCCGGTCAATTTGCGCTATATCTGCTGTTATTCGCCCTGCTGATTTCAATCGGCACTTATCTTTTCACGAGCCAGGAAGATCAGGCTGCTGCGCCCGCCGCCACAACCTCCGCGCCTACCCCCAAGCCGGAAGCGCCCGCCGGCGCGACCGGACACACAACTCCCAAATAAAACCATAACGAGAACAAAACGAAGAGGCACAGAACGTCAAAAATCGGTTCTGCGCCCCTTAAACTACCGCCTGTTCTGCTTGCGCGCCGTTCGGTTTTATTCCGGCGTGCGCGTAGTCTTGATTATGTGGTCAGCCGCCATCGCCACGGTTTGCGGCGCATCTTTGGAATAAAACGTCACGACCAACAGAATGCCTTTGCTGGCGCGAATGATGACGCCCTTGCCGATGAAATCAAGCGGCGAAGTCTGATTCGGCACCACAAAAGCCGCTTTCAAATCAAGGAAGGTTTTGATGAGCGGGCCTTCGGTAATGACGGTACGGTTGGTCGCCGTCATATTCTGCGTACCGTTCCCCGTCGCCATGCTCTTCAAGATGAGGTCAACGATCATGTCATTGTCGTGTTCCGTGCTGTTCGCCTTATCGAGCTTGTTCCAAATCGCATTGAGAAAAGCCTGATCTTCGTTCGACTTGAACATTGCGCCGCCCGAATTTTTCGCCGTCTGCACTTCGTTGCTGCTCAACGGCCCGCCCACCCAATAAGCCGGATGCTCGAAGCTGTAGCCTACGCCCTCATCCAGAAAGCGCGTATAGCCACCTAACACCGAAGCCGTACCTGCCGGTTTGGTTACAGGGTTGGCTCCGGGCGTGGCACTCGTCGAAGGAGGCGTCGTTGCAGGGCGGTTCGGCGTCGTTGGCGCAGGCATTGAGGGCGTCGGCTTCGCAGTTGCCACATTGCCAGCCGTATTGCCAAGAGATGGCATGCCGTTATTGGTCGCTGCCGCAGGCGTTGCCGCCGGTTTCGCCGCCACCATCGGCGTCGGCGTCGCTTTCGGCGCAACGGTTGCCGGAGCCGCCGTCACCGGCGCAACCGCCACCACGCGCGCAGGCGTCGGCGTAGCCTTTGCCATCACGGCGGCAGGCGCGGCTTCAGGCGTTTCGTAAGCGGCAATGAAATACTCGCTCACCGCACCGCTCGCCTTGAATTGTTGCGCGGCCTTTTCCGCCGCCGCGCGCGAGGCGTAATTGCCTACGCGCACGCGATAGAAGATACCTTTGCCCGGCACTTCGCTCTTGACGAGATAAGCGTCAAGCTTTTGTCCTTGCGCATCTTTAAGTTTGGTTTCGGCTTCAGCGCGATCCGGCGAGGCCCCGAGTTGCACGGCAAAGCGTCCGCCTTGCGCGAACGCGACTACACACAACGCTGCCACCAGCAACGAAGAATAAATAATGGGTCTGACTTTCATAAGTAATAAGCTCACCTGTTTCGATGAATTTTAGCTTGGCGTGGAGATGCCGGGTAATACGGGACGCGCGCATTATGCACAACCACTGAAAATTTTTGAAACGACCTCTGACAATCGCCACGAGCGAACTGTTTGCCACGAACGATTGCGCCTTCTACACTCACCGCCCTTTACGATTGACTTTGAACCCGCCCCTACTTTGAAAGGAGTTAAAAGCTATGCGTTTCGTCACTTTCTGCTGCGTCGCGCTCTTCTCACTGACCTTTTTGACTTCCCCAACTCAGGCGCAAACCGCACCACTTCCATCCGCAGATCACCATACACGCGAAGCGACGGCGTCTTTGCTCGCCCCCAATTCAGATACCGCCTGGCGCGTGGTAATGCCTGAGATGGCCTCGCTCGAAAAGAAAGCGGCAGCGCCTGCCTTACTAGCGTTGAAACCCGATCCACTTTCGGCGGCGGCTTTGGCACAAGGCCAGTCACATACGCGGGTCGTCTTTGAAGCCTCTATCGGCGGCTTTCGTCCCGGCGGGCAATTGCGCGACACCGAGTTAATCAGAGCAACGGTAGGCGGAGGCTTCCTCGTCGGTGTACGCCCGTTCAACACGCCACGCATTCAACTCGACGCAGGCATTGATTTGCTCTTTGAGGGAATCGGTTCGCCGCGCCGCGAAGAAGTGCTTCCGGGTGAGTTCCGCGATATAGATGATGTCGAAGTCTTTCTGAACTTCGGGCCGCGCGTTTATCTGACGCCGCGTGACAGTGCGCTGAAATTTTCGGTAGGCGGCGGGGCCGCTTACGCTGCTTACGTAGAGCTTATTCCCAGCGACACCGATAACGATGACGATGATTTCAATAATCCGCCGGGCTTTACCTGCCTCACTTGTGAAAAGCGTTCCGGCTGGGGCTTTTACGGGATGGCGCAGTTGCGCTATCAAATTAAGCCCATGTTCGGCGTAGGCGTCACTGCCAAATATTATCGCGTGACAACGGAAGGCGGAGTTTTCACCAACAACCTGCCGCGTCGCACGACGGATGATTGGCTAGGCGTGATGCTGACGTTCAGCTTCCGCTGAGCGCCGACCGATAGTCACCATCAGAGCCATCAGCGAACTCGCGTTCGTTCGCTGATGGCTTTATCCTTTTGGTAAAGTAGTTTTACGTCGCGTCATTTTCAGGAGAAGAACAGATTGCTATGAACATAATTTCCCGTCGTCGTTTTATTCATCAAACGGCTTTAGCAACGGCTGCACTTTTACCTTCACCGCTGGCTGCCCAATCCGCTGACGCCTGGCCGCAGTTTCGCGGCGACCCCACGCTCACCGGCGTATCGCCCACCACGATCAACCCGCAACTCAAACAGATGTGGGCTACGACCTGCGGCGAAATCATCGAATCATCCGCCGCCATTCTGGACGCGACTGTTTACATCGGCGCAGGCCTGCCCAACGCCAAAGGCGCAATGCTCGCGCTCGGCTTGTGGGACGGCAAAGTGAAATGGCGTTACGCCAGCGATGACCCCATCGGCGACTCTTCGCCCACCGTAGCCAACGGCCTCGTTTTCGCCGGCGATCTCGGCGGCGTATTCCATGCCGTCAACGCCGCCAACGGACAAGGCGTGTGGAAATACAAAACCGACGGCGAAATCAAATGTTCGCCCATCGTCGTCGGCGATAAAGTCTTGATCGGCTCTTACGACGGCACGTTGTATTGCTTCGAAGCGCGCACCGGCAAAACGGCGTGGCGCGTGAAGACCGACAATTACGTACACGGCACACCTTGCCTCATCAATGGCATCGCCTATTTCGCCGGATGCGACGAAATCTTTCACGGCATCCGCGTCAGCGACGGCAAAGAAGTCGTACGCCTGCCCGGCATCGGCAACACCGGCGCTTCGGTCGCAGCCGTAGGCGAGCAGGTCTTCTTCGGCAACTTCAGCAACGAAGTCCTGAGTTACAACCTCGCTACGCGCCGCCGCGTGTGGCGTTATCTGCATCCGCAACGTCAGTTTCCTTTTTACTCTTCGGCGGCGGTACTCGACGGCAAAGTCATTCTCGGCGGACGCGACAAAGTCGTACATTGTTTGAACGCGGCTACGGGCAAAGAGCTTTGGTCGTTCCGCACCCAGGCCCGCGTCGAATCTTCGCCCGCCGTCGCCAGTGGCCGCGTTTATGTTGGCTCGAACGACGGCAGGCTTTACGTGCTGGATGTGAACACGGGCGCGAAGCTGTGGGAGTTCAACGCGGGACAGGCCATTTCGGCTTCACCTGCGCTGGCGGGCGGGCGCGTTGTGATTGGTGCGCAGGACGGTAAGCTGTATTGTTTCGGTTGAAAGGGTTTCTACGCATAAATAGCGCGTCCAAATTGCGCAGGCTGTGGGCAGCAAATTACCCACAGCCTGAACTTCCGCATCTCTAGGCGGCAATTTCATCTTACGCCTTGACGCTGAATTCCTTCGGGCCAATCACATTTAGGTTCACTGCAAGAGTGAATTCTTAAAGTTACACGGAATTTTTCACTGGCTTTGCTACCTTACACAGGATTTAGACTTAGGTTTGCCTATAGCAATTAACTTCTTTTTGAGGAGCTTCTTTATGACGATAGCGTTGCTTTCCGTTCCACATATAACGCAAATAGATTGCGGCACAGACGAAGAAATAAGGTGTGGTGCCGCTTGTGTAGAAATGGTACTTCGGCATCTTGGCAGCGGCGACTTAGAGTCAAATGCGCAGGAAAGTATCTTTGGAATCACGCATTCTCCGCCTCCTGCTTTTCCCGACCAGCTAGAAAACTACCCAAGTCTTATGGTGGAAGCGATTAGACGCCACTTGAGAACAAGTAACTACCAAGTTTTTTGGAATGAGGCGTTAGGTAGCGACGGGCAAGGGAGAGCAACATTTGGAATAGAGAAAAGATATGACTTGAGAATCGCTTTTCATCAACAAGTCGAAGCAATTTCGGAGCTGATTGCCAAAACCATTGAGCAGGAGCAAAAAGCTGCAATTATTGTAGTTCGTCAGGCTAACGCACATTGGGTTGTGGTACATGGTGTTACTCGAAATACTGATTCTGCAATACGGTCTTTCTTTATCCGCAATCCATTAGGCAAATACCGCCGGTCAACTACTGAGATAGATAGAACCGCATATTGCGAGGTCATTGATGACCTTCGAGAAGATTATGTTCCCTACGGATATTGGAAAAGAGGCTACTTTCCTTTCTTCCTTAATAACGAAGAAGGAATTACTTATCCTGTGGAAGATCCTCCCTGGCTGAATCGTTTTTTTCTTATTTGTGCTCCCACAAAAACTGCGTTGCAAAGCGCAAATCGGACACTTCGCTCCATCCCCGCACCAAGGCCATCTCTAAGGTCAAGCGTCTCTCTCCCTCTTACCTCCTTGCCGCTCAAACAAATACTGCGTTTGACACCGGCGCAAGCGATAGGTTTTGCAAAGGATGCCATCAGCACTCACAAGCTCTTTGAGGTGCCGTTATGGAATGAGGTAATCGGCCCTACTTGGACGCTCGGACAACCTTATCTGGTTAAACAATTGGACGCCGATAATAACCACTACTACCTTGTGCCGGTCTCCAACAATGTAGGCAAATCTCCGGTACTCATCAGAATCTCTGCGGCTGATGGCGAGTTTGAGGAGGCGACGATATGGGCGCATTACAAAGACAGAATGGCAGGGTCGGTTCAGGGCGGAGAATTCATCCCTTATTTCGCGCAACGGCAAGCCTTAGAATCAGGTCTGAAGGGGAAAGCCGTTTATCATCAAGGCAAAAGTTATAAAATAAAAACACTAGATATGCCTTCGGATGGGGAATTCGCCTGGAAACCCTGCATCGAGTCTTTCTCTTCTTTCAAACCCTTCTATTATTTTCTCGCGTCTATGGAATCAGGGGATAAGTTACCGATTTATGTCCCGGTAGACCGTCCCGACTTAATTCTAACAACCTTATCGGAGCCAAAGAAAAAAGGATTGTAACTGCATATTTTGTCAATCTTTTTTTACTCCGTTGAAATTCACCCACACATACTCGAAAAGGATGGAGAACTATGCCTAACCGAACAAATAAGGAAGCGCCGCTTCCCTATCACCAATACAACCTCGCAGAAGATTTGCGGAATAGAGTGCTTGCCGCGATCCCGGGAATTTCCGAGGATGCAGTTTTGAAATGGGTTCGTCTGCATTTTTGCGTTGCGTACGAATTAGCAATGCTGGGAATTATGGATTTTCTGATTAGACCCAACCGCACAGGAACCGCTGTGGAGATTTTGTATAAATCCAAGCGGGCAAAGCCAACTAAACGGACAAAAGAACCCTGCGCGTTAGATCTCGAAGCACAGTTTATCTGGCAAAAGCTGATAGGCTGCGTTGCCCAAGCGGGATTGGAAAACCACATAGTCAAAGGCAACAAAAATATTCCACCTAAGGGCGGCAGTGGCGGCGATGACCCGATCACGGTTATGCCTACCTGAGCCTGAGTTATTCTGGGTCGCCTTGTAAAGTAAAGGCGGCCCAGAAAAATGGGGCATTCGATTCAGCCTGTTTCAACATTTGCATCTGTGCATTTCGTAATGCCGCGCTCGGCGCTAATCGGCGCGTAAGAAGATTCCGGTAAAACAGCTTCATCAATTGCGCTGTTTCCCGATCTGGCACATCCCATAAGCTCACCATGACACGCGGAACGCCTGCAT
Source organism: Acidobacteriota bacterium (assembly GCA_013140935.1). Lineage (GTDB taxonomy): Bacteria > Acidobacteriota > Blastocatellia > RBC074 > RBC074 > JACPYM01. Next base: position 123 of record JABFSD010000684.1, on the reverse strand, counting down.
ACATAAAGCCCCGCGTAAGCCCAATGAAACCTTCACCTGGCAACGGTTTTCCCAAGCCTGTGCGACAAGCGCTCAATACGGCCAGATCAGCGTTCAGCCCTAACTGATAAATATCGTTGAGTC
>JABFSD010000821.1 GCA_013140935.1 Acidobacteriota bacterium | reverse complement strand
CATTTGCACGGTCTTGCGTGCTTGCGCGCGATTGGCGGAGTTGCCGACGTTCATGTCGGCGTCAATGAAGGTCACGCCGCCGAGTTCGCGTTGCGCTTCGTTGTTGTGTATGGCGAGCTTGCCTTGTTTCAAACCTACGACGAGCAATTCGTTGTGTTGATTGGGACGCGTGAAGACGATCATGTCTTCGCCCACGCGAAAGGTCGGGCGTCCGCTGTAATCCATCGTGCGGCCATCGAGCGTGCCTCCCAATTGCACGAGCGTAATTGTCGCGCCGCGCGCCGATTTTCCTTTGAAGCATTCACTCACTTGCACGCGCACCGCCGTCAGAATGCGCGTATGCGAATCGTCCCAATAGGTTTTAGTAGCAAGCACCTGACCGTGAATGATTTCGGTCGAGAGGCGCGCGAGGTCTTCAATTTCGAGATATTTCATCAGCGTGGCTTCGGCGGTGGCATAACTCAACGCCAGCAACAATAAACCTGCACAAAGTTGTTTAGAACGATTCAACATAGTTTCTTTCCTTGCCTAACGTCATAGACCTAAGGTCCTAGAAACGACGCAGGCCAACGCCTAACGTGGGGGAAGATGATGCGACTCAATACGACGCCACCTGATGGAGCCTGATTAAGATTGAATAAGTGGAGGAGTGGAGGGCAAAAGGGAACGGAACGATTCACCATAGCCTTGCGCGGCGAGGTTCGTCAATATGGAAAATTTGCATAGCGTGAGCGTCGTTATTGGGTATTTTTTGCAAAGGTCTGAGTCATTGTGGCGGAAGCCTTGTCACGCGGCACGCTGATGACCGCTTGTACGCGCTGGCCGGTTCTGAAGACTTTCAGGTTGTTAATCATCACCATCGCCGCCGGGTCGTCGGCTTTCTTGAGCCGCGCGAAAAGAATTGCCGTATTCGCCAGATTGACGATATTGGCCGCCGCTTGATCGTTGGGCGTGAAGCCGACGACGGTTAGTTCGGCGCGTTCGTCTACGGTAAGAATCATACTCAACGAAGTGATTTCGTGCAGCGGGCCTAACGCACGACTGGCGCTTACCGCATTGAGAATGGCGAGCGCCGCCCGATCTATTTCTTCCAGACCCGAAGGGATAATGACGCGGCAATTTGCCAACGTACCGTCGGCGCGAATGCTGCCTGATACGCCGACCTTGAGTTTGCCTGCGGGCATGACGAGCTTGCCTTCCTGTTTCGCGTCGTAAAGCCGTTGCACCTGCGCCTTGATCGGCGCGGTATTGATCTTGCCGAATCCTCCCGGATATTCCGGCTTGGGTGTAGGCGTTGGGTTTGCTTGTGCGATTTGTGATTCCGTCTCTGCAGCGTTTGCTTCCGCTTCTTTTTCAGCGCGGACTTGCGCTTTAGCCACAGCTTTGGCGGCGGCCTCTTTCGCGCGGCGTTCGCGGGCCAACCGGCGTGCTTCGAGTTTGGCGGCTTCTGCGGGCGTGAGTACTTTGTTCGGCGTGCTGAAGCCCGCATATCCGCCGGGATATTGCAGCTTCGAGCGAAAGGTGATGAGAATGCCTTTGTCGAAGTCTTCTTCGACAAAGCGGATGTTGCGCAAGCCGTAAGCCGTTTGCAGCAGTGGCATATATTTCATCGTGAGGCCGCCGACGGCATGTACGATCAAGGAAAAGGCTAGCGCGATGAGGAGTGCGCGTTTCCGACTGGGATGCTGAATCAACGAGATCATCGTTTCGTTACCTTTCACTGACAATACGCAAAAGGGGAACGCGCAAATGCAAAAAGCGGCAGACCGTGTTCGACCTGCCGCTTCGGGGTTTGTGATGAGCCGTGATGGACTCGAACCATCGACCCACTGGTTAAAAGCCAGTTGCTCTACCGACTGAGCTAACGGCCCCCTGCTTGAGTGGCCCCACCTGTATTGGTGGCCTCTCAAACGAGCGCGCATCTTACAAACCAAGCTACAGGTCGTCAACCGCTTGATCGAAGAAATTTCACGTCAACTCAAGACGTTGTCGCCCTATCAATAGAGCCTATCAATACAAATTGAAGCTGAACTCCAATTGTCCGCGCACGCTGACCGGAGCGCCGTTCTTGGTCGCCGGTTGAAAGCGTATGCGTTGCGCCGCTTCGATGGCTTTTTCCGTCAGTCCATCAGGCAAACCGCGTACGACACGAATGCTGGTGATGCGTCCGTCAGCAGTGAAGACCACGCTCAAGGCCACCGTGCCTTGCACTTTGTTCTGCCGCGCTTCTTCGGTGTACTTGGCTTTTTCCTTATAAAGAATTGTGGGACGGCCTACGCCGTTCTTACCCATTTCTTCGATGCCGCTGCCACCGCCGCCGAGTCCCATATTGCCGCCGCCGACGTTGCCGCCTTGTCCTGCGCCTACGCCGCCGCCGCCGCCGCGCCCGACGCCGGTGCCTTCACCCGTGCCGATGCCTGCGCCCTTGCCGGGGCCGCTCGAGGGAGGAGCCGGTACGCCCAGCGGATCGCCAATCGGCCCTTTCTGCGGGGGAATCGCTTTCGGATCGCCATATACCGTAGAAGCTACGACCAGCGTAGGAGCCTTGATCTTCGGCGGTTCGGGATTGGGCATGATGATTTGCGGTGTCAGTGCCATTTGCGGCGGTACGCCTTTGCTGGGCGGAGTCGGTTGTTGCCGTCCGCCGCCGCCGCCGCCCGAAGCCTGTTTTGGTTGCGGCTTGCTGCCGCCCAGTTTGGATTTCGGTGCTTTGTCGAGTTTGACTTCGATCTTGGGTGTTTCGGCCAGTGCCGTCAGTTTTTCCAGCGGAGCCTCTTCTTCTTTGGCGACGGCGCGTTGATTACCGAACCACAAAATCATCAAAGTCGGTGCGACGAAAAAGATCAGTGAATAGGCGATGACGGCCATCGCAGCGGCATTGAGAATCCAACGTTGGCGGCGCTTGTTGACGCCTTCACCTTTGATGGCTTCGACGACGAAGCCTTTCGGGTCGCGCTGGAAATCAGCCGCCGCATTGCCGATTTCGCGTCCGATGCGCGATGCCAGCGATTCGTCTTTTAGTAAGAAAGTGAAATCGCCCGTCGCTCCCGCTGCCAATGGAGCCGGGCGCTTGAAGGCTTCAGAGATGTTGCCTAACGCGCCCGTCAAACGCGCAATCAGGGAGCCGCCTTCCGGCACGGTGAAAGATAACTCACCGCCGCCGAAGCGCGCAGGAGGCGGAACGGTATTCGGTATG
>JABFSD010000979.1 GCA_013140935.1 Acidobacteriota bacterium | reverse complement strand
TAGCGCGCGCCCGCCGCCAGCGGCTTGCGGTGCGCTCGCGCGTATTCACACCGCCTGACGAATTCCGTCGTCACGCCTTCCCAGCCGAATCTGTCGCGCACGGTTTGCGCGGCTTCTTGTCCCAATCGTTGCGCGAGTTCCTGGTCGCGCAATACGCGAATGACCGAGTTGGCAAAGGGCTGCGGTTCATCGGCCAGTAACAACTCTTGTTCGTGATTGACCGGCAAGCCTTCCGCCCCAATCGTCGTCGAAACAATCGGCATCTCCATCGCCATCGCTTCATAAACTTTCAACCGCGTACCGCCGCCGATGCGCAACGGAATCACATAAGCCGCCGCGCGCTCCATATAAGGCCGCACGTCGTCTACGCGACCGGTGACGATGATCGAAGGATCGCGCTGGCTCAATTCAACCAATGACGGAAACGGATTGCGTCCGACGACGGTGAGTTTCACGTCAGGGATTTGCTGTTTGATAAGCGGCAAAATCGCTTCGGTGAAATAACGAATCGCGTCTTCATTGGGCAGCCAATCCATCGAGCCGGTGAAAACTAAAGAGTGCGGGTTCACAGTTTCATTACCGCTGGGTTTGAAAAATTCTGTGTCAACGCCCGTCGGCACGTCGCTCACGCGCGTCACGCCGTATTCACGCCGCATCGTTTCAGCATCGTCCGCCGAGACTGCTGCCACGTAATCGAACCGTTGGCACGCGGCCTTTTCATAAGCGACCGATTTTTTCCATTGGTCTTTCAAATAGGTTTTCTTGAGCGGATGAGACTGCACTTCGTAATGTCGCTGCCAGATCATCGCTTCGACGTTGTGTTGAAAGAGCAATGTGGCACAGTTGGTTTTCGCCGGCAGGTTGATACTCGGATTGAGGAAGTCGCAGACCAGCACGTCTACGTCGCCCTGGCTCAGGCGGCGCTGAATCGCTTCGCGCATCGCGGCGGATTCATATTTCTTCATGAAATAGGGCAGCGGCGACATCAGGTTTTGCGCGAGTTCGGCATAAAACTTCGGCGAGAACTTTGCGCTCGTCGCGTGCGGCACGGTGATGAGTTCGTGGCAATACTCAAACGCCTTTTCTACCGCGTTCGGTTCCGCCGTACCGTCGTCGAGCGTCAGATAAGTCACGCGATGCTCGCGCTTGAGCGCCTTGAGCATGTGGTAGGTGCGAATCTTCCCGCCTTTGTCTACGGGGTGCAGCAGTTCGGTTTTGAGCCAGAGAATATGCATGGATGCTCAGTATCGCGTTTCATCGAAATGGGTTTTCGCCACAAAGAAGCACAAAACCCACAAAAAATCTGATGCAAAAAAGGTTTTGTGTCTTCTGTGCTTTTTTGTGGCGAAGACTTCATCAGGGAACTTCAAGCCTTCACCTTGCGACAGCGACAGCTTTTTTCGCTTTGATTGCTGGCGTGATGTCCGTCGCCGTCTCGCCGTCAAAGAAACGCCGTTGCCAGATTTCAAAATTGACCAATGCCCACAGGCGTTCGGCGTGATTTTCGCCCGCTTGATGGCGCGCGACTAAATTCCTCACATAGCCCGCATCGAAATGTCCGCGACCGAGCGCGCGTTCGCTCAACACGAAATCATCCACGACGTGTTTGAACGAGCCGCGAAACCACGCGCCAATCGGTACCGGGAAACCCATCTTCTTGCGCGTGAGAATTTCTTCGGGCAGCACGCCTTTCATCGCTTCGCGCAAGATGTGTTTGGTCGTCGTGCCGCGCAGCTTCATATCCACCGGCAAGCGCGTAGCGAACTCGATCATCTCGTTGTCGAGAAACGGCACGCGGCTTTCAATCGAAGCCGCCATGCTCATCTGATCCTGTTTCATCAACAGTTCGTGCAAATAAGTGTGCATGTCTGCCGACAGTAATTGATCGAGCAGGTTGTCGGCTTGCGCGTTGTTGACGAATGCCAACGCCTGCCGATAAGGATCGGTCTCGGTCATTTGTGCGCGCGTGTCGGCGCTGAACAGTTTGTTTTGCGCGTCGGGCGAAAAGACCGCGAAGTTGTCGAAATAGATGTTGCGCAAGTGCGGCGGCAAACAGAGGAAGGTGCGTTGCAGCTTTTGTTTGACGCGGTTCTCGCCGGGCAAGGCGCCGATGCCGCCTTTCACGAGGCTGCGCACAAAACCCGGCGTGAGCTTTTCATAGCCCCAACCGAATTGCAGGTTGTACATCGTCACGCGGTATTTGTTGTAACCCGCCAACAACTCATCCGCGCCTTCGCCGGTCAGCACGACCTTGACGTGTTCGCGCGCGAGTTTCGAGACGAAGTAAAGCGGCACGCTCGACGGATGCGCAATGGGTTCGTCTTCTTGATAAATCAATGAAGGCAGCGCATCGAAAAACTCCGTCGGGCTGACGATGATTTCGTGATGATCGGTCTTGAAAGCGCGCGCGACTTGCGCGGCGTATTCGAGTTCGTTCGCTTCGCGTTCGTTGAAGGCGACTGAGAACGTCTTGATCTGATCGTTCGTCAACTGGCTCATTACGCCTGCGATGGCGCTGGAATCAATGCCGCCCGACAGGAACATGCCCAGCGGTACGTCGGCCATCAGGTGCGAAGCGACCGCATCGCGGAACTTTTCGCGGAAGCGTTCGACGTAATCGGCTTCGGTCAGTTGTTCGGGCGCTTTGCTGTAATCGAGTTGCCAGTATTGGCTGATTTCGATTTTGCCTTCGCGCCACGTGAGCGTATGCCCCGGCGACAAACGCTTGATGCCTTTGAATAACGTCTCATCGCCCGACGTGTAACGATTGGCGAACTGATCGGCCAACACGTTGTGATTGATCTCAGGCTTGACGGCTTTGCTCTCGATCAGGGCTTTGATTTCCGAAGCGAAATGCAACGTGCCATCAGGCAACAAAGCGTAATAAAGCGGCTTGATGCCTACGCGGTCGCGCGCGAGGGTGAGTTGCTGTTTCGCCTCGTCCCAAATCGCGTAAGCGAACATGCCGCGCAATTGTTTGGCACTGTGCGCGCCGTGCTGTTCATAAGCGTGAATGATCGTTTCGGTGTCGCTGTGCGTGCGATAGCGATGTCCGGCGGCTTCCAATGCGGGACGTAATTGCGCGTGGTTATAAATCTCGCCGTTGAAAGCGATCCAAACTTGCTGGTCTTCGTTGGGCATCGGTTGTTGGCCGCTGCTCAAATCAACGATGGATAAACGCCGATGCCCAACGAAGA
>JABFSD010000357.1 GCA_013140935.1 Acidobacteriota bacterium | reverse complement strand
CACCGTGAATTGCGTGAAGCGCGTGCCTTCCGCCGCCAACCGGTCAATGTTCGCGGTCGTGACTTCGCGGTTGCCCGTGCAGGAAAAGTCGCCGTAACCGAGATCATCAATCAAGACGAAGACGATGTTCGGGCGGCGCGGTTGGGCGTTTGCCAACAAGGCCAGCAGACATAACAGAAAAAAATGTTTCGTCATTTTATGACAGCAACCCCCAATCAATGTTGTTCTAACTCAGTTCGCAATTCGGCTACGCTGAGGTTGCGCACAGCCGCCACTTCTCTGAGGAAATCCAGCGGCTCGATCACTCGCAACGGGCGAAATCGTTGCCGGAATTCTTTGCATTCAGTCGTATGACCTTTGTTGAGACTGAGCAAGTCTTTGTCGCGGCTGATGATGAAATGGGCGTCAACAGCGGCAGCCAAATCAACATACTGTTCATCGTCAACGTCGCGTGCGTAACTGAATCGCTTGGGAACCTTCCGTACGAAGCGCGCTGTTTCGCGTAATCGGATGAGAAAGGCTTGCACTACTTCATCGGTGAGCGTAGGAAAAAACTTCCGCAGTCCCGGGCGGTTTAGTACGTCTTCCAACTCTTCCAAACTCGCTCTCGAAACGAAAAGCTCAATGTAGCCGAACTCAGCCAGGCGCAGGCAAGCACGAGCATGGCTCTTGTCCCGCGCGGCAGCCACGACGAGTACGTTGCAATCAAAGACCGCACGGTATTTTTCTTGCGCGCTCATGCGTGCGCCGGTTCCGCCGGTAGCTGTTGTTTAGCTTGGTAAACTTCGCGGCGCGCGGTTTGAATGAGGTCGTCTAATTCTTCATCCGTGATACCGCTGGCTTCGACTTCGGCGCTGAACGGCGCAAGGATTTCGTCGAAGGTCAGCGGTTGCGGCGGGCGGTCGTTTTCCGCCACTACACGCAGGTATTCGGCCAGCGGCAAACGGCGAGCCGCTGCGTTGCGTCCCAATAGTTCCACTGTTTCAACAGGGATTTCAATTTGCGTCAATAACAAGCTCATGAATGTTCCTCCAAAGGTTTTGATTTTCTGTGGGGTCGCTGCCACAAGCAAGAGAGAACCTGACCCCCTGTCGAGTTGGGACGCTTCTTATACAGCCTTGCTGGCGTAACGCGGCAATGAAGTATCCCGCTAACGTATGCTTCGTCAAGCAATGAACACTGTCTGGCAACACGATGAACACTAGCGTTAAGCAATCGTTGCGAGTAAGAATACGCCACACGTTATCCACTATTCACGAGAGGAACCATCATCGTGCGCAACACCTTGCTCAAAGCAACTTTGCTCGCCTTTGCGTTGACGCTGGCGAGTGTCACTTTTCTGGAACGCGATTCAGCAGCGCAAGAATCTGATGGCGAACGATTGTTTCGCGTGACGATTCAACCGGTACTGAAAGGCAAGTGCGCCGCCTGTCACGACGCCGAATCAGCTAGCGGCGGATTGAATTTGCAATCACGCGCATCGTTGCTCAAAGGCGGCGCAGGCGGAGCCGTCATCATTCCGGGCGACGCCGCGCAAAGCCGTTTATTGCACGCGCTCGAAGGCACACACGGACTCAAGCCGATGCCGCCCGGCAAGCCGCTCGACACCGAAACAATCAAAGCCTTTCGCCAATGGATTGACGCGGGCGCTCCGTGGCCGGAACACAATGCCGATGCTGAAAAATTCGCGGCGGATGATGTGTGGGCATTTCGTTCGTTGAAAGCCGTCAATGCTCCAACATTCACCAACACCACGATGCAAACGCCGATAGACCATTTCATTCTCGAAAAGTTGCGCGAACAAAAGCTCACGCCTGCGGTTGCGGCAGATCGCGTGACGTTGTTGCGCCGCGCGACGTTCGATTTGCACGGCTTGCCGCCTACGCCTGAGGAAGTCGCGGCTTTCGTGAAAGACAAAGACTCGACGCCGCAAGCCTTTGCTAAAGTCATTGACCGACTGCTCGACAGTCCCCGTTACGGCGAACGTTGGGGACGCCATTGGCTCGACGTAGTCCGTTATGCCGACACCGCTGGCGGCTCGAACGATTTCGAGCGACCGCATGCGTGGCGCTATCGCGATTACGTGATTCGCAGCTTTCAGCAAGACAAGCCTTACGATCAATTCATGCTCGAACAACTCGCGGGCGACGAACTTGATGCGACGAAAACTGAGAACTTGGTCGCTACGGGATATTTGCGGATGGGGCCGTGGGAGCATACCGCGATGAGCGTAGAGGCCGTGACGCGGCAGGAATGGCTCGACGACATTACGCATCAAACCGGCGTGACCTTTCTGGCGATGACGATGAATTGCGCCAAGTGCCACGATCACAAGTTCGATCCGATTCCGACCAAAGACTATTACAGCTTGCAAGCCGCGTTTGCGACGACCTATTTCGAAGATCGTCCCGCGCCGTTTTTGCCGAACGAAAACTATCAGCCCGCAGTGGCAACGACGGCGCAATGGCAAACGCGCATCGCCAAAAATAACGAACGCCTGCAACAAACGCTCGCCGTCATCGGCGCAAAGAAGAAAGACGCTTCGCAAATCAAACGGCTGGGCAGCGATCCTGCCGACATCGAACACCTCGAACTCGAACGCGCTTATCGCAAACGTCAGGAGCTTTATCGGCTCGCTTCGTTGCGTGCCACGCCGCAGGCTTTCAGTGTCACGAGCAGCTTGAACAAAGAACAAAAGCTCGAAGAAACTCACGTCTTGATTGGCGGCACGCTCGGCTCAAACGGCGCGAAGGTCGCCCCAGCCGCGCCCAGCGCACCCGTGAAATTCGATCCGCACTTCGGCGAAACCGCTTCACCGTTAATTCCGACCAAAGCCAAAGGCCGCCGCTTGGCATTGGCGAAATGGATTGCGCATCCGGCCAATCCGCTGCCCAGCCGCGTAATGGTCAATCGCATCTGGCAATGGCATTTCGGCACGGGCTTGGTCGAGACCGCAAACAATTTCGGCAAGACGGGCAAGCGGCCTTCGCATCCTGAGTTGCTGGATTGGCTCGCACGGCAATTCGTCGAAAGCGGTTGGAGCGTCAAAGCCATGCATCGGCTGATAATGAATTCCGCCGCTTATCAACGAGCTTCGTTTTCAGGCGACCTTGCACCCGCTCAGGTCGAACCCGCCAGTCGCTGGCTCGCGCACTTTCCCCCACGCCGTTTAGAAGCCGAAGAGTTGCGCGACGCGATGC
>JABFSD010000562.1 GCA_013140935.1 Acidobacteriota bacterium | reverse complement strand
CGTCGGACTCGTAAGCGTCACGGACTTTTCCATCGTAGGTGTCATGGCTTCAGGGCCGACGCGATATTTGACGACGGCGTTGGGCACGGGCTGTCCGTCTTGAATCACACTGATCGTGAATTTCACCGGTTGACCGATTTCATAGCGCCAGTCGCTGTGATCGAGTGTGACGCGTACGCTGATAGCGCCGATGCGATCTTGCGCGAACACAGGCAGTGTGAATAAGAAAAAGAGAAGGGCAAGTTTGCGAATGTGCATAGAGCGATCCTTGAGAAAAGCGCGTTCGTAGTTCCGCCTTTAGGCGGGCGGCTTTGGTTAGCCGCCGCCCGCCTAAAGGCGGAACTACGAACGCGCATAGTTACGGCGCGCGATAAACTGCCAAATGATTGAGCATCGGGGAGGCTTTCGCAGCTTCGATAGTGAGTTTGAGTTTGTTGGTTTTGACGAGCGGCAAACGCAACAACCGCTTATATCCAATCGTCGTCGCCGACGCGATGTTTTCGTAAGCGCCGTTACGCCAAATCGAAACAGAAAACTTTTTAACGCGCTGACCGAGTGCGATGTGTTCCTGAATCAACAAGCGATTGAGTTCGACTTCCGCGCCGAAATCCAGTTCGAGCGCGGCTTCGGTCACGCCGTCCGTCGTAGCCCAATAGCTTTGCGCGTTGTCATCCACGGCTTTGGCTGCGTTGAATGCCGCGCCGCGCACATTGCTCGCCGTCGCGCGACGAACAGAAATTTTGTTTGAAAACTCGGCCTCGCGCGCGGCTTTGAATTCCAGCAAACGGCGTTCGTCGTTTTCGTTGATGAGGCCGCGACGGTCTACGCCGAGGTTCAAAAGCAAATTCGCGTTGCGTCCGACCGAGCCGTAATAGATGTTCATCAGTTGTTCGACCGACTTGACTTTGTCGTCTTCGTTCGCGTGATAAAACCAGCCGGGGCGAATCGAAACGTCGCATTCCGCCGGCAGCCACGTCGTACCGTTTTCATCGCCTACGTTCAATTGCTTTTCATCCGCGAAGCCGGGGAATGTGCCTTCGTTATCGCGCGGCGACCAGTTGGTTTCGCCCGCAAAACCTTTTTCATTGCCTACCCAACGAATGTCAGGCCCCGCGTCGCTGAAGATAATCGTTTGCGGTTGCAGCGACTTGATCGTCGAGAAGAATCCCCAGAAATCATAGGTCATTCGTTTCTTGCCGTCGTTCGCGCCGTCGAGCCACGATTCAAAGACTTCGCCGTAATTGGTCAGCAACTCGCGCCATTGCGCTTTATAAACGGCGTTATATTTCGGCGTGCCATATAGCGGATGATTGCGATCCCACGGCGAAATATAAACGCCGAATTTCAAGCCGAATTCTTGGCAAGCCGCTGACAATTCTTTCAACACATCACCCTTGCCATCGCGCCATTTCGAAGCCTTGACGGAATAGTCGGTCGTCGCGGAAGGCCATAAACAAAAGCCGTCGTGATGTTTGGCGGTGATGATGATGCCGCGCATCCCTGCCGCCTTGACGACACGCGCCCACTGCCGCGCATCAAACGCCGTCGGATTGAAATTATCGGGATGCGCGCGCCCTTCGCCCCACTCGTGATCGGTGAAGGTATTCATTCCGAAATGCAGGAAGGCGTAATACTCCAACTGTTGCCACGCGAGTTGCGCGGGCGACGGCACGGGCGGGAGCGGCCTGGGCGGCGCGACTTGGGCGCTGGCCGACAAAGCGACGATGAGCGATAGGGCGAATAGGATTTTCATGCGGTGGCGAATTCAAGCACGCGCCGTTCAAAAAAAGCAATGCCCATCAGTGCGGCACGCGGCGCGACTTTGTTACGCGCTGGCGCGAAAAGTTTTCTGTCACTGCGCTCGTACCAATCGTGAAGTTGTCAGTCACGATCAAGGCGTCTTTGTAATAAACCCGCACCTGCCAATTGCCCGGCAACGAAGCGGCGGCATTGTTGGCGATGAGGATTCCGCGCCAGATGCAAAAGTTTCCGCTCTGCGGCCAAGTGTAAGTTTGCGTGTTGTAGATCGAGCCGTTGGGTTGAATGAATTCCCACCGCGTAACGTCGCCACTCGTTACACCATTGAACACCGTCCATTGCCAAACCAACGGATCGGTCGTCAGGAAAGCGGTTTTCAAAGTCGGCGCTACGCAATTGGCCGGGATGGGATCAGCCGCCGTGCGATGGTCTACGACCGTTGCGCCACTCCCGCCGCCGCAAGTGAACGCGGGCGCAGCCGCCGCCAGTTGATTGATGTCGGTGAGCGCACCGGTCTGGCCGTTCAATTCAAAGACGTGCCAATACTCACCCGTGCCCGTCGGCGCGACGTAAGAACGCAACAAGCCATTGCTGCCGAACACTTGCACCGTCGCGCGCGAACGCGCGATGCCGTCGGGATATTCGCTTTCATAATCGTGCAGGAAGAAGCGATAAAGCCCCGCTGTCGGTTGCGCGATGCGAATGGTTTCGGTCGGCGGATGGCCTGATAGTTCGACGTTGTCTACTTCCAACGCCGCGAAGGGCGCAGCCGTCAGCGAACCTGTGTCATCAAAAAATACGTGGAAGCATTGATTGTTGCCCAGCGGCCCGAACAGATGCGCGTCGAGATCATCCGGCGCACCAGCCGTGTCTTTCGTCCAGTTGACCGTGATGCGCAACTGTCCCGTCGCCAACGTAGGCGAAAGCGAAATGTTTTGCGTCAGCGTTTGCCCTGCGACGATGTTGACAGCCAGTTGCGTTGCGGCAAAGCCCGTCGCCGATGCCGTCAAGGTGCGTGCGCCTGCTGCGACGTTGTTGATCGTATAGGCGCCGTTCGCCGCCGAAGTCGCGGTCAGCGTCGTATTGGCAATCGCCACCGTCGCGCCCGCCAGTGGTTGTCCCGTCGCGGCATTGCGCACTACGCCCGTGACCGTGCCGGTCGTAGCGGCAGCCGCGCGCACGTTGCCGCGCACGAGTAACGAGAAACCTGAGCCTGCGTTGTCGGTGACAGTGAGCGTGAGAGCAAACGGGCCTACGTCATTCGCACTCGGACTCAAACGAATCGTGCGCCGGTTGGCGAGCAATGTAGCGAAAGCCGGGCCGTTGAAATTGATTTGTACGGGTTGATTGCTGTCAGGGTCTTCGGCCACGAAGCTGATTTCAGCCATCGTGCCCGCGACAATGTCCAGGCTGGGCGGAAGCAAAACGTAAGGCGGCTGATTGCTGTTCGC
>JABFSD010000424.1 GCA_013140935.1 Acidobacteriota bacterium | reverse complement strand
ACGTTGACGAGTGCGCCTGCGTAATTCTTGTCTCTCAATTCGACGACGGCTTTTTCGAGACTCGATTTGGCCGCGCCCAAATCGCCTGCAGGCTTCGGCGCCAGGGCAGGCGTAGCCGCAGGCACCAGCGGCGCTTCCGGCTTCGGCGCTTCCGCGCATCCGATGAAAGTGAGCGCGCTGCCCAGTAAACATGCGGCGGCCATGAGGTTCAGTGATTGTTTCAACGTTTTCTCCGTGTAGGTGCATTGATGAGAGCAGACCGTGAGGCTTGCCGTTAAAGGTGCGCGGAAAATGCCATGCGCGAATAAGCGCGCGCAAGCAGCACATCGCTTTTCCCTGCGCTTCACGCCAGCGATAATCTGAAACCATGTCCACTGCATTGATTTATTCCGACGATTATTTGCGCCACGACACGGGCGATCATCCTGAGTGTCAGGCGCGTTACACGGCGATTATGCAAGGCTTGCAAGCCGATAGCGATTGGTGGCAAAGCCTCGTCAAGCTGGCTCCGCGCGCAGCCACCACCGAAGACCTCGCGCGTTGCCATAGCGAAAGCGTCGCTGCGCGCATCGCACGCGCCTGCGAATTCGGTTACGCCGCGCTTGATGCCGACACGCAAGTCGCGCCCGAATCAGACCGCGTCGCGCGTCTCGCGGCGGGTGGTGCGTGTCGCGCCATAGACGCCGTGATGAATGAAGAAGCTGATGCCGCGTTTGTCGCCTGCCGGCCGCCCGGCCATCACGCGACCATCGGACGCTCGATGGGCTTCTGCCTCTTTAACAACGTAGCCGTCGCGGCACGTTACGCACAGGCGACTTATCCAAACATCAAACGCATTCTGATCGCCGATTTCGACGTACATCACGGCAACGGTACGCAGGACATTTTTTATCACGATCCGTCGGTTTACTTTTTCAGCCTGCATCAATCGCCGTGGTATCCCGGCACGGGCTTGGCGAGCGAACGCGGCGCTGAGGAAGGTCAAGGCTTCACGCGCAACGTGCCGGTTGCTGCATCCACGCCGGTGGAAGATTACCTGCAAACGTTTGAGACAAACCTCGAACAAGTGATGCGCGATTTCAGTCCCGACCTCGTATTGATCTCCGCAGGCTTCGATGCACACCGCGAAGATCCGCTGGGACAGTTGTTATTGGAAGACGAAACTTACGTGCGCATGACACGCCGTTTGAAAGAGGCGGCGGCGGGACGCGTCGTCTCGTGTTTGGAAGGTGGTTATAACCTTGAGGCGCTCGCGCGCGTTGTGCCCGCACACTTGACCGCGCTGGCGTAAACTAAAAAACGTACCCTTACGCATTCGCAATGCAAGCCGCTTGCCCATAATTTCTTCGCGCCGGAAAAGTGATTGGCGCACAAGAAGAACGAGGAGTAGAATGCGTCCCTCGTTTTGAAACTTCGATTGAAATTGGCGATCCGTTCACAACATTGCGCGACCAAGCTTGAGCCGCGATAGGAGGACTCAGATGATGAAACGAACGATTACTTTTGTTAGCACTGTGGCGTTGAGCCTGATGTTTGTGTTGAGTATGAGTGCTTCAGCACAATATCTGGTTTCGACCAAAGCCGGATTCGTGAATCGCGCCGACGGCAAGGTTTACATTCAGCGCGTTGACAGTGAGGACGGCCAACCCGGACGCGCTTCGCTCGGCACGCAGATGCGCGATGGCGACCGTTTGAGAACCGACGCCGACGCACGCGCCGAAATCTTGCTCAGTCCCGGTTCCTATTTGCGGCTTGATCAAAACACCGAAGTCCGCGCCGTCATCACTGCATGGTCGCAGATGACCTTCGAACTCGTTAAAGGTTCGATGATTGTCGAAGTCGGCATTGACCCGCAGCCCATCGGCGAATTCGTTCCGGCGGCGAATCAGATGGTGACGAAGAAAACGCCGCTCGAAGTTATCACGCCGCAAGGCACTTTCTTCGCCGCTAAAGACACGCTCGTGCGCGTTGACGCAAAGAACGCCGCCACATGGATTGCGGTGCGTCAGGGCGAAATCCGTTTGGGCACGCGCGAACTCGTCATTGCCAACAAAGCCGAAAAAGTAAAACGCGGCAAGCTCGTACGCCTGACCGGCAACGCCGCACCTGAGTTGGCGAAAGTGGACAAAGACCAGATTGATAATTTCGATTCGTGGAGCTTCGTGCGCGCGCAAACGCTGGTGCAAGCCAACCTTTCGTCGCTGCGCCAGAACAACACGCTCGCGCGCGGCGGCTGGTATTACAACTCGTTCTTTGGTTGTTACTCCTTCGTTCCCTATCGCGGCTATCTGGTGTCGCCTTATGGTTTCGGCTTCTTCCGCAACTGGGCCGATTGCCTTTATTACGACCCGTTTTGGGGCCGTGGCTATGGCTATTACCCGCGTGACAACAATGGCGGCGGTGGCGGCGTCATTACCCCTAACGCACCCGCACGCGTCATCGCCGGCGTAGACCGCGAACCGGTTCGCCGTGAGATTCCCGCTGAACGCACGATCAATTTACCTGACAACAATCGCGGAGATTTCGGCGGACGTTCAATTGATATGGGTTCGCGTAGCACTTCGAGCAGTTCCTCTTCGAGCGTGTCTGCGCCTGCGGTAATTTCAGCGCCCGCGCCCGCGCGCTCTGACAGTGGAGGCGGTGCCGGTGGCGCGATCCCGACGCGTGGCAATAACAACTAAGCTGTAACCACAACAAGAAAAGCAAAAGGCGGAATCAAGTCGAGTTACTTGATTCCGCCTTTTGTATTTTCGCTTGAATGAACCGGCTTATTTGCGTACCGCCGGATCAACCGCCAGTGTCGCAGTCGGAGAAGCCGACGGTTTGGCCGCCTCTTCTTTCCAACTGTTGATCGCCAGCCGTGCATTGGGTGGCGTGCCTTCCATCACAATCGCCAGCGGCACGATCAAATCCTTGATCTCGCCTTTGGCGTTTTGCATGCGGAAGAGGCAATCCTGCCGCACCCGGTCTGCCGCTTCATTATCGTTATTGGTCGGCACTGTACTCGCCAACGCAACTTTATCGTTTTGTTGCACACCCAGCAGACTCGCCTGCAACGTAGTGCTTTCCTCCGTCAGCTTCTGTTGAGCATAAGTGGAAAGCAACAGTTGCGCTTCCGCCCAGTTGCCATCCTGCGCGAACGAATTGAACTTCTGCGCGAGTTGTCCGATTTGTTTCGGATCTTGTAATGAAACCGGTGGTGGTGGTGG
>JABFSD010000141.1 GCA_013140935.1 Acidobacteriota bacterium | reverse complement strand
GACTCCGACTCCTTCGGCCTTTAGCAGCGTGAATGCAGCGAGTTATGCTGCGCCGCCGTTGACGGCCAATATGATTACGGCGGGCTTCGGTGCGAATCTGGCGATGGCGACCGCCGCGGCGAGTACGATTCCTTTGCCGACGACGCTGGGCGGCGCGCAGGTCAAAGTCACCGACAGCGCCGGCACCGAACGCGCCGCGCCGCTGTTTTTCGTCTCGCCGACGCAAATCAATTATTTGATTCCGAGTGGCACAGCGTTGGGAACGGCTACGGTAAAAGTGATGGCGGGAACGGTGTTGAAAGGACAAGGCACGGCGACCATTGCCGCAGTAGCGCCCGGCGTATTCGCGATCAACGCCAGCGGCAGCGGCTTGGTAGCAGGCGTCGTCTTGCGCATTCCGGCGGGCAGCGCGGTTCCCGCTTACGAAGCCTTGGCGCGTTGGGACGCGACACAAAATCGCCACGTCGCCATGCCCGTTGATTTAGGCTTGGCAACCGATCAGGTGTTTCTGGTGTTATTCGGAACCGGCTGGCGCGGACGCACCAACCTGAACAATGTGAGCGTGACCGTAGGCGGTACGCCCGTCACCGTAGGCTTCGCCGGCGCAGCCAGCGGCCTCGTTGGCGTAGACCAACTCAACCTCAGCTTGCCTCGCACTTTAATCGGACGTGGCGAAGTGGACATCGCAACGCTCGTGGATGGCAAAGCGGCCAACGCAGTGAAAGTTACGATCAAGTAAAAGGTGCGCCAGCGTCCCGCTGGCGCACCGTGTTTCAAACGCATGCGAAAAAAGGCAAACTCCGCGCGCGAGACTTTCGTTTAGCAGTCCGGCGCGGCACGTTCGCCGTTGCCGTAAGATTGCAATCCAATGCGCCTAACACAAAGGAGATCAATACCATGAGTGATCAAACGTCCGGCAATGCGCCGCTGGTACCGCAAACGCCGCCCTCCGGCAAACCCAACGACCCGCTCGAAGACATCGCCTCGACCTTGCGCGACCTTTTTAATCGCGTACCCGAAACGGTCAACAAGGCCGTCGAAAAAGCGTTGAATGTGAAGGATACGACGGTCGTCATGCGGCTGAGTGACGATGCTTCAGAAAAGCTCGACCTGCTCGTGCAAGCCGGCGTATTCAAAAATCGCACGGAAGCTTCCGCCTTCCTCATCGAAGAAGGCATCAAGGCGCAAGCGCCGCTCTTCCAACGCATTCAGGACAAGATGACTGAAATCGAAAAGCTGCGCAGCGAGTTGCGCAATACCGTTGCGCCAGCGGCTTAAACAAAAGGGGAGTGATGAGAGAAATGGAAGCTATGGGAAATCGCTTTCTTCCCATCACTCCTATTCCTCCCATCACTCCCATTATTCAGTTCAGCGCAGCTTTACTTTTTCGTTTCCGCCGGAACTTCGATCGGCGCAGCCGGTGAAGCCACCACGCCGCCTTTAATCATTTTCGGCGCAATCTCTACGCGACCGAGCAGAATTTCCTGAATGCGTTTGGGCAAGACGTATTGCGCCGCCCGCAAAATCATATTGACCACTCCGACCAAATCGCCCGGGCCTTCCCAGTGTTCGTCCAGCGCCGCCGCCGGCGAACGCCCCAGCAAACGCAGCATCGTGAGCGCGACGAGATATAAATCATCCACCTGGCCGATAAACGGCAATACGTCGGGAATCAAATCAAGCGGCGAAATCACGTAAACAATCGCGCCTGCCACAAAAGCCTTTTCCGCCAGCGGTACGCGATTGTCTCTGAACAAACGGTAAAGCAGCTTCACGAAATTCGGAATCAACATCACCGCATCGCGCAGGATATTGCGCGCGTCACGGCGTTCGGTTCTTCGGGATTGGTTCAACAGTTTTCTCCTTCCAGTTAACACTCGGTTGCCGCGCTTCGTGTCGAATGATTAAATCGAGTCATTCGAATGAATCATTCAAGCGCACCCGCAAACATAAGTTTTGCGACCCTCGAAATCTATCAGTAAAAGTACGCGAAAAAAACATGACTGAATCTTATGACCGGCAAGCGCCCGAAACACTGGCGCTCACCGGCGACAACCACGTCTTGCAAATCAACTGGGACGACGCTCACGTCAGTCGTCATCGCCTCGACGCCTTGCGCGCCGAATGTCCCTGCGCCCATTGCCAGGGACATTCACCCGAACAATCGCTCAACCTGACGCCAGCGCAATTCGCAGGCATTCAACTCACCGACATGGCGGTCGTAGGCCGCTATGCCTATAACCTCGTGTTCAGCGACGGGCATAACACGGGAATTTATACGCTGAAGATTTTGTACGAACTGCCAAACTCGGCGTAACTGTCATTCCAGTGTTAGCGGCAGGTATCAGCCCTTCATTAAAATTTCAATTCTGGCACTACAATACCTTTACGCATCGGTGTGGCATGCCTAT
Source organism: Acidobacteriota bacterium (assembly GCA_013140935.1). Lineage (GTDB taxonomy): Bacteria > Acidobacteriota > Blastocatellia > RBC074 > RBC074 > JACPYM01. Next base: position 799 of record JABFSD010000141.1, on the reverse strand, counting down.
ACTCCGCCATCCCAAGACAACGTCCCTGGACCCATCCGACAAAAACGACTGCATAACGAACCGCTTGATTGCGACTCATCGAAGCGGGAAAGAGTTTCATGGCGGCGTAAAGGTTGATGCTGGTGTGTTAGTGATTCTCTTGACCGGCTGACGAAAAGGCGTTTCGGCGTGCATTGTCAGGTTGGGTGCCACCCACGTGTCCTATTCAACAGAAAACTTGATGGCAAGCTGGCGGCAGAAACGATAAAGAGTTCTGCCCCATTGCCACATCGGTAGACAGCCCCCTGTCTGCCAGCAAGGAGTCACTCATAATGTCGAAGTGTGGTCTTCCTCCAACCGCACCTGCATACACATCGTTGCCCGTCGTTCCCCGTTGCAAAGTTTCGTGTACCTCGCAGGTTCTTTCTCTTTTTCTGATGTTGTTAAGCGCCACGCTCCCCGCGTTCGCGCAAACCGAAGAGCTGTGGAATCGGCTCTACATCACCAATTTCGCTTCTGCTGACGTTCACGTACTCGATCTGAACCGCGATCAAACCATCGCTAAAATCAAAGTCGGGTCAGGGCCGTCGGCGATGGCGGTCGCGCCGAATCTCGAAAAAATTTACGTCGCCAATCTCTGGTCGGGCACTATCTCGATCATCTCTACGGCACAGAACGAAGTCATCGGCGAAATCGCCGTCCCTTGCGATTGCGCCCGCTCAGACCCGTTCGGCCTGGCGCTCACGCCTGACGGAAGCAAGCTTTATGTTAATAATTTGAGTGACGGACGGGTGCGCGTGATTGACACCGCCACCAACAC
>JABFSD010000671.1 GCA_013140935.1 Acidobacteriota bacterium | reverse complement strand
GATAAGAATGATCCGGCGCGGGGCGAACGGGCGAACGTCATCTTGTTGGATACGTCGTTTAGCATGCGTTACGGCAAACGTTTCGAGCAGATGAAGTCGCGCGCGCAGGCGTTGATTGACGAAGGGCGTGGCAATGAGCCTACGGCGCTGGTGAGTTTCGGCAGCGGCTATGAAGTCTTGAGCCGCTTCTCAAAAGACACGACGAAGCTGCGCGCGTTGGCTGACAACCTGCAAGCGGGTTGGAGCGGAACTGATTACACGCAAGCCTTGCGCGGCGCGGCGGAGCTTTTCAAAGAGGTCAAGGCGGGCAACAAACGGTTGATCGTGCTGTCTGACTTTCAAGCGGCGGGGGTGAATCCGGCGGAAGCGCGCTTTCAACTCGATCCCGCGATCAAGTTCGTACCCATTGACTTGAGCGAAGCCGAATCCAGCAACGTCGCCGTCACCGACCTCGCAGCGCAGCCGTTGATTTATCAGCAAAAATACAGCGACAAGCTGACGGCGCGCGTGACGAATTTCAGCGACGGCAACAATGATTCGGTGCGCGTCGTTTTCAACCTCAACGACCGCGTAGTCGAAAAGCGCGAACTCAAAATCGCCGCGCACGACGTAGCGACCGTCGAATTCACCGACTTCAATCTCAACGAAGGCATCAATCGAGGTACGCTGCAAATCGAAGGCGATGCGTTCGCGGCGGACAATACGTTTTATTTCACCTTGCGCCGCACCGAACAACTCAAAGCGCTGGTGATCGAAACCGCGAGTCGCGGACGCAGCGAGAGTTTTTATCTTCGCAATGCTTTGACGACGGGCGAAAACCTGCCCTTCGATCTTTCGATCAAGACGGCGGGCGCGATCAATCCGAACGAGTTGACGAATTACAAAGTCGTCGTGTTGAACGACGCCGCCGTCAGCAATGCGCTCGCCGAGAGCCTGAAAAAATTCGTAGAAAACGGCGGCGGCCTCGTCATCGCCGCTGGGCCGCACACCGAAGCGAGTGCTTTCAATTCAACGCTGGGCGCATTCGCTCCGGCGCAACTCGAAAACGTAAACAACCTGCGCGGCGAATACGTCACGCTGGCTGACATCAAGACCGAACATCCGGTGTTTGAGGTCTTTCGCCAAAGCGGACGCCTCGCCTCTTCGCGCGTATTCAGCTATCACCGCGCCGTGCCGGTGACGGCTGCGGCAACGTTGGCGCGCTTTGAAGACGGCGCTCCGGCTTTAATCGAAAGAAACCTAAGTTCAGGCAAAGTGTTGCTGTTCACTTCTACGTTTGACGCGGGCTGGAACGACCTGCCGCTGTCGCCGTTGTATCTGCCGCTGATTCGCCAGATGACGCGCTACTTGGGCGAACGCGAAGAGCGCGCGTGGCACGTCATCGGCGAAGCCTTCGCCGCGCCCGCCGCCGCCAACCGCGAACCGCCCGCAGTAGACAGTCCCAACGGCGAACGCCTGACCGAACGCAATCTGACGGCTACGGGCGATTTGATCGTCAACGGACGCGAGCCAGGTTATTACCGCTTGCGTTACCCCGACACGACTTCGTTCACCGCCGTCAATCTCGACCGCAAAGAATCTGATTTGACCAAACTCGATCTCACGGAATTCACTGCGCGACTGACGGGCGGCGAATCCAAAGACGCGGCGACGGCTGCGGCGGAATCCAAACTGAGCAAAGAAGAACTCGAATCGCAACAGCGCGTGTGGTGGATGTTGTTGATCGCGGCGTTGTTGTTGTTCGTGGCGGAAGCGTTCATTGCGCGGCGCATCAAGATGGCGAAGATGATTGGATGAGATGAAACGAGAGAGCAAACAGCTTCAGCTCATCCGCGAGAAGTTGCGGCAGCGCGAATATGAGTTTGCGATTCCGCATTTCTTTGAAGAGATGGCTAACGATGATCTGAACTTCGCAGACATCGAACACGCCATTCAGCACGGACAAATCAGCCGCGTATTCACAGACGACCCGCGCGGCCCACGTTATGAGATTGTCGGTGAGGCCGCAGACGGCAGAACCATTGCCGTCGTTTGCCGCGTGAAAGATACAGGCAGGCTGCTTTTGATTACGACTTGGGAAATTTATGAGTGAAGCGAATTATGATTACGGCGCGTGTCACACTTGCGGAGAAGCAGTGATTGCGCGAACGATTCAGCAAGACTTCTGGATTAAAGGGCAATTGATCGTTGTCGAAAACGTTCCTGCTGGCGTATGCCCGCAATGCGGCGAGAAAATCGTCAATGCCGAAACTGGTCAACAGATTGCGGCTACGTTGGCGAAACCTGATGCGATGAATGTTACGCGCACGATCAACGTACCGGTCGTGAGCTTGAAAGCAGCGGCGTGAACAACACGCAAGATTGAGCAAAAGGCTTCGCGGCTCCGCCGCAGTGATGTGTGAAAAGGCTGTGCCCTTTCAGGCGAATGGTGGATACTTCGACGGGCTATGCCCGCAACGTCGCGGCGCAACCAATCCCCGTGAGGTAAGAAAAAACCATTCGCTCACATCAGCAATGACGGCGCGGGCGTAGCCCGAGTCAATGTTTTTGCGCTCCGGCAAGTCAGAGACTTGCCGCACATCACTGCGGCGGAGCCGCAAGAAAACATTTTTTTGACGAATGGCAGGACAAGGAAACTGACCAAGTATTACCATCGGGAATAAGGAGGTAGCGATGACGACGACAGAAATTTTAAGCGAAATTCAAAAACTGCCCCTGACTGAACAGCGTACAGTCTTGCTTGAGTTGAAGGGCAAACTAGATCAAGCCGGACAGGCCGACTTGAAGGCGAAAGAAAGAAAGTTCATCAACGCGATGCGGCAGAAAGGGTTGATTACCGAAATTCCGCTACGGCTGCCGGATGATGAAGTACGCCGCCACTTCAAACCCATTGAAATCAAAGGCGAACCGCTCTCCGAAACGATCATCAAGGAGCGCGGCTAGTGACCAACCTTTTCTTTGACAGCAGCGCCATCGTGAAAAGGTATGTGCGCGAAATCGGCACGAATTTCGTGGAAGGCCTGACCGATTTGAAAAGCGGCAATCTGGTGATGCTATCTCGCATCACGCGGGTCGAAGTCACGGCGGCTATCGCACGCAGGTTGAAGAACGGCAGCATTACGGCTGCCGATGCACAATCGGCACTCGCCGCTTTTCAGCATGATTTGGCGAATAACTATTTCACGGTTGAGATTACGCCTGTGCTTCTATCG
>JABFSD010000974.1 GCA_013140935.1 Acidobacteriota bacterium | reverse complement strand
CTATAGTTTGGGAACCAGAGGGGCGGGCTTATCGGTGAACGTCACCGGTACGGGAGAACCTGAGCATGTGCCTGCGCTTGGCGTGACCGATGGCGTGCTTTCCATGCTGGGCATTACACCTTTGCTCGGACGCTCCTTCACGCGGGCGGACGATGCCCCGGACAGCGCGGATACGGTGATCCTGAGTTACGGTTATTGGAGCCGTAAGTTCGGCGGCGACCGTTCCGTGATCGGCAGCACGATGGAAGTGGACGGCAAGCCGCGTGCGATCATCGGCGTGTTGCCACAGGGCTTTCGCTTTCTGGACATGAACAATCTGGCGCTGGTGCTGCCCATGAAGTTCAATCGCCAGAAAGCAGTTTTGGGAGAGTTGCGCTACGGGGCGATGGCGCGGCTCAAGTCGGGCGTCACGCTTCAGCAGGCCAGTGCCGACATCGAGCGCATGCTCTCCATTGAAAGCCGCAGTTTCCCCGTGCCGCCGGGTGCGAGCCTCAAGATCTATGAAGACTTGCGGCTCAAGCCGAACCTCAAGTCGTTGAAGCAGGAAGTCGTTGGCGACGTGGATAAAGTCTTGTGGGTGCTGATGGGCGGCATTAGCCTGGTGCTGGTCATTGCCTGCGCCAATCTGGCGAACCTGTTGCTGGTGCGGGCGGAAGGGCGCCAGCAGGAACTTTCCATTCGCGCCGCACTGGGAGCGAGCCGAGGCCGCATTGCCGCGCAGTTGTTTTCTGAAAGTTTGATACTGGCGGTGCTCGGCGGTTTGCTCGGACTGGGACTGGCTTACGGGGCTTTGCAGGTGCTGGTGGCACTGGCTCCGAAAGGGCTGCCGCGTTTGCATGAAATCGGCATTGATGGAAGCGCCGTGCTGTTCACGCTGGCGGTAGCGCTGGTGGCAAACCTGCTGTTCGGTTCCGTCCCAGCTTTCAAATACGCGGGCGCAGGCCACGGCAGCGGCTTGCGTGGGGGCGGACGTGGGATGAGCGAGAGCCGCGAGCGGCAACGGACGCGCGGCATACTGGTGATCGTTCAGGTCGCACTGGCGTTGGTGCTGCTGGTGAGTTCGGGGCTGATGATTCGCACCTTTCGCGCCCTGACCCGCGTCAATCCCGGCTTCGTTGCGCCTGCTGAAATCCAGACTTTCGGCGTCGTGATGCGCGACGCGCAGGTGCCGGAACCCGAACGCGTCGCACGCCTGCAAGAAGAAATCCTGCACAAGCTCGAGGGCATTCCGGGCGTCACCTCAGTGGGCATCTCCACCAACGTCCCGATGGATGGTAGTGGCAGGAACTCCCCGGTCTTCGTCAAAGACCGCGACTACGCATCAGATAAGTTTCCGCCGCTGCGCCGCTTCGAGTTCGTCGCGCCGGGCTTTTTCCAAACGCTGGGGATTCCCTTGATCGCAGGCCGCGATTTCAACTGGGGTGAGCTTCACAACAAGCTGCAAGTCGCCCTCGTGTCAGAAAAATTCGCCCGCGAGTATTGGCGCGAACCCGCCAACGCGCTGGGCAAGCAAATCCGCGTCAGTCCGAACGGCGACTGGCGAGAAGTCGTCGGTGTCGTGGGCGACGTTCATCAGGACGGGATGGAGAAAGAAGCGCCCACTTCCTTCTATTGGCCTGTTTTGATTGCCCGCTTCGGTGGCAATGTGGAAGTCGAAGCGCAACGCAACGTGACCTTCGTTATCCGCAGTCCGCGCGCTGGCACAGAAGGTTTGATGAAAGAGATTCAGCAAGCGGTGTGGTCAGTGGCTCCCAACCTGCCGTTGGCAGAGGTGCGTACCTTGAACGAAAACTACACCAAGTCGTTGGCGCGTACTTCATTCACGCTCGTGATGCTGGCGCTCGCCGGAGGCATGGCGCTGTTCCTCGGCATGGTGGGGCTTTACGGCGTGCTGGCCTATTCGGTGTCACAGCGCAGCCGGGAAATTGGGATTCGTCTGGCACTGGGCGCACAGCAGCGCGATGTGCTGCGGATGGTACTGGGGCAAGGATTGAAGCTGACGTTCCTGGGCGTTGGCATCGGCCTGACCGCCGCGTTTGGCGTGACGCGCTTGATGGCGAATTTATTGTTCGGAGTCAACGCAACTGATCCCTTGACGTTCGCAAGCATCGCGTTGTTGTTGACCGTCGTTGCGTCGTTGGCCTGTTGGATTCCAGCACGGCGAGCAACAAAAGTTGACCCGCTCATCGCGCTCCGGCACGAATAACAACGACAGGAGTCCTGATGCGCCTACGACAACTACGCGGCTGGCTGATGCGGCTCTTTGGTCTGTTCTCTCGCAAGCAACGCGAACGGGAATTCGCCGAAGAGTTGGAAAGCCATCTGGCCTTTCACATTGAAGACAATCTGCGCGCCGGAATGTCGCCGGAAGAAGCGCGACGGCGGGCGCTCATCAAACTCGGCGGCGTGACGCTGACACAGGAACTTCATCGAGAACAGAGAGGATTACCGATGCTCGAAACACTTTTCCAGGACTTACGATTTGGCTTGCGGATGCTGCGCAAGCACAAAGGCTTCACGGCGGTGGCGGTGCTTTCGCTGGCGCTGGGGATTGGCGCGAATACGGCGATCTTTCAGTTGATTGACGCGGTGCGGCTGCGCACGCTGCCGGTCAATGCGCCGCAGGAATTGGCCGAAGTGCGACTCGCGGATATGAAAGGCGCGCGCGGCGGATTCTCCGGTTCGCCGTACCCCACCGTCACGCATCCGATTTGGGAGCAGATCAGGGAGCGGCAACAAGCCTTTGCCAGCCTCGCGGCCTGGGGGACGGACAGCGTCAATCTGGCGCCGGGCGGCGAAGTGCGTCCCGCGCAAATGCTGTACGTGAGTGGCGACTTTTTCCGCACGCTGGGGGTGCAGGCAGCGCGGGGTCGCCTCTTCACGACGACCGACGATCAGCCGGGCTGCGGTGCGGCGGGGCTGGTCATCAGTCATGCGTTCTGGCAGCGCGAATTCGGCGGCGATGCGAACGTCATCGGACGCAAGCTCACTTTGGCGGATCGTCAGTTCGACATTGTGGGCGTCACACCCGCCAGCTTTTTCGGACTGGAAGTCGGGCGCTCCTTCGATCTGGTGCTGCCGCTCTGCGCGATCCCGCTGGTACGCGGCAATAATAATTTTCTCTCCGGCATCAGTTGGTGGTTGACGGTGACGGGTCGTCTGAAACCGGGCTGGTCGCTGGAACAGGCTACGGCACAAGTGCAGTCCATCTC
>JABFSD010000929.1 GCA_013140935.1 Acidobacteriota bacterium | reverse complement strand
TTCACGATTGCGCATCCGGCAAGCTGTACGTTGCAAGCAAGGCGTCCCATCACAAACAACGCAACTTTGGCGAAGTTGCGCTACGGTTGCCGCGCAGACTTGTTTCCACAAAGCATTTCAAAGATGCGTCACCCAGCGCGTCACGCCGCCGGTTAATCGGACAGCCCAAACATCGTGCGCATCACGCTACGCGCGGTTCGACAGTCTTTGATTGCCTGCTGTGCCTGCGCTTTGGTCGCGCGGCGATCAGGGTATTGATGCAGCTTCGCGTGCGCGTCGAGAAATTCCGCTTGCGGCTGCAAGTCGGCAACGGATGGTTCAACCGCAGCCACTTGCGCCAGCAACTCGGTCAGTTCGTGCGTCTTGGTGAACTTCACCCACGCCTCATTCAGTTTGGCTTTCAGGTATTTCTCGACGCACAGATGTGCGTGAAAGCAAACGTGGTCGTAGCTCGGATGCTGGCGCGCACGATAAGCGCGCAGTGCGCAAGCCATCTCACTTTCGGCGCTTTCGATCCATTCCCGCGTGCTGATTTTCATACATCACTTTCCCGTCTTCGACGATTTGCACGATGAACATATCGCCGTCCGCCAACCGCCACGCAATTTCGTGCGGCGTGCGCACCAGCAAATCCAGCGGCGTATGCAGCTTCAATTCCGTGCGAATCTTGTGCGCCTGCTCATTCGGATGCCCGTCGAAATCCATCACGATCAGCAAGTCCACATCCGATTCCGGCGTAACCGTGCCGTAAGCGTGCGAGCCGAACAGAATGATTTTTTCAGGCTGATAGGCGGCGGCAATGCGGCGGCAGAGCTTTTTGATGAAGGCCATTCGTTTAGCGCGCGTGGCAAAGCTCGCGTCATATTCATGGCGCTGTCGCCTGCGTTCCTCCATCTCCCGTTGCAGTTCAGCCTCTGAAGCGAGTTGACGGCGGAGACGCAACGGCAGTTTCAGTTCGTAGGCTTGGGCTGGTTTGATGGCGGCTTTCATATTCAACGCTGTTGCGGCTCGTGGCCAAGCGCACGCAATTGTTCCGCAAGTTGCTCGACTTGTGCGAGTGCGGCTTCTTTCTCAGCGCGTTCGCGTTCTTTCTCAGCGCGTTCGTGTACAGCTTGTTCCTTGCCGGTGAGAATCAGATTGCCGTGTTCGTCCGTCCAGCGCAGCCACGTATGGTGAAAGCCCTCGAATTCACCCTCCCACAAGGTGAAGCCGAGCTGGTAATCAGGCAGTCGCATCCCGTCAAAGCGGCGATAGCTCAGTCCGCCCAAGTGATAGATCGTGACGACCTCGTCACTCAGCAAGCGTTCGGGATCGAAGACGACGTAATACATCACCCGCATCAGCGCGTATTTGATTTTCTTTTCGCTTTGTTCGCCGCCGACTTTATTCGAGACGATTTCTACGACCAAATCAGGTGGCTTGCCGAGTTCCCAAACCATGTATGACCGATGCTCTTTGGCCCAGATGTCTGGATGAACTTCGACATCGAAACTCAACAGCATATCGGGTACGACGGGTGGATTGCGTGCGATGTTAAACACCGCGACGTTGGCACAAGCCAAAAACTTGCGGTCTTCGCCGGGGCCAGGCCAAGAGGTGAAAAGCGGTTCGGTCAACAAACGCTGCTGTTTTTCTGAAAAGAGGTTATCCACTGGCTCATCGTCCTCCGTAATCAGATGTGCCACGTCCGGTTCTTCGGCGGGCTGATATGAAAATGCTTGCGACATAGTTTGCTCCCTTTGTTAAACGAGGGCGCGAGTCTAGGGCTGCCACTCAGAGGCGTCAATTCGTTCACCGCGAACTGCTGCTGCTCGCCGCGCCGCCGCCTTGCACAACGCGCGGCATATCCAACACCCAGCGGCGAATGATCTGATAGCCGCGTTCGCTGGGCGCGTAACGGCGTCCGCCTTGATGGCCGTCTTCTTTGCCGGTTTGCACGTTGAGCGGTTTGCGCAAGAGCTTGCTGGTTTCGATGTCGGCGAGGTTGATCTTTTGTTGCAGCGTCAAATAGTTCTTGAGCATCTTCGCCACCGGCCAATAGCCGTTGCCGTTGGGGCCTTCCAAATACATCGAAGGCACGCGGCCTTCGACGGCGTGGCATTTCATGCACGACATCGTATCCATCCGCTGATCGCGATTGAGTTCGGGCGCTACGTGATCGCTGAAGTAACGGAAGCTGGCGATGAATTGCGGCGAGAGTGGCGCGTCTTTGCCCAAAGTGGGGAATGAAGCAGCCAATGGCTCTTGTTTGATCGCGGCTTGCAACTCGCTGCGCCAGCTTTGTTCGTCGGCGTAAACCAACGCATTGCGCGCCGCGCCGTCATTCAACGAACGCAGCGCCGCTTGAATCGCTGCGTCCTGCCGCAACGCTGTAGTGTTCGCCAAACGCAAGGCAACGTTGCGCGTCATCACGGGCGTATCGGGTTTGAGTGTTTGCAAATACAACTCAATGGCGCGTGTGCGAGCGGCTTTCAATTCAGGTGTCAACGATGCGTTCGTGGCAGCGCCGACTTCGGGAATGCCTTCAGAGAATGACATCACCCACGCGACGCTGGGCAGCCAGAAATGCGCGATCAACGGAGACTTGCTCGCGCCCGGCAAAAAGCGCAGCAAGTTATCAGTATGCAAATCCGTATTCGTCGCCAGCATCGCGCCCATCCGATCAGCCACATACCAATCAGCATCGGGCAAACCCATCGGACGCACGGCGGCAGCGGCGGCTTCGAGAATTTTCGTCACGTCCGCTGGCGCAGGCTCCGCGTTGAATTTGGGAATCAGCAAACGATAGAGCAAGTCGCGCTGTTCGTCGGTTTTGGGCACCGCCCACTTGGCGCGCGAGAAAAGTTTCAGCACCGGTTGCGAGAGCGACTGACGGCGGTCGTAATCCATCGCCCCGCGCAAAATCTGTTCAACCAGCGGTTCGACTTTTTCCTGTACGGCGGGCAGCGTCACGGCGCTGGGGTCGCTGACAGCGGCAGCCGCGATGGTGCGCAATTCCTCAGGGCCAGCGGTCGAATAATCAATGATCTTGTCTTGCAATTGTTTGAAAGCGACGTTCGCTGAACCTTCGAGAATCAAACGCATTTCGGCAACGTTTGCCGCATCGGTCTTGCTCCAACAATGCAATGCAGCCTTGCCGAAAAGTTCAGTGCTGCCCGGTTGGATGTAGCCCATCTGCCCTGGCCCGCCGTCGCCACCGGCTGCGTTATAAAAAGTCGCGGCGATGCTTATGAGCCGTCGCGCCAAACGATCTTTGATCGCAGTCGGCAGCGTCGCGTCATCGAGTTTGGCTTCAAGCGCGTTAAAGAGCGGCGTCAATTCTTTGTACTGATGCTCTTCGCTGGGATTGGCTTTGTGGCCGGTAGTGATAAAGAGCGCGTGGCTGTGATAGCGAAACGCATTCTCGACCAGCGCATTGCTCTCAGCCGCCAACAGCTTTTTCACCCACGCTTCGTTGAGCGCCGCGCGCACGGGCGGATTCCACGTCCACCATTGCCACGCAGCCTTCGCCGCCCACGCACGAACGGCAGGGTGCGCGTCTTCGTTCAAGGCTTTATCAAACAGGCTGGTCAGTCGCGTTAGCTCAACGCGCGGTTTCGTCAACACGGCATCGGCGCGCATGCCCAACGCTTTCATCACGCTTTCGCGCGTAGCGTCATTGCCCGTCGCATAAGCCGCGAACACCGAGTCAAAGCCCGTGTCGTCGAGCAGCGTTTGTTCCATCGCCCACGCCGCCGCGTCGCGTACCATCTTGACCGGGTCGCCCATCGCGCGAATCAGCGCCGTCACGCCTTGTGATTGATGAACTGCGCCCAACGCCATCACGCCCCAATAACGCACCTGCGCGCTGTTGTGCGTCGTAGCCTGCAACATCAAATCAATCAGCGCCGCATCATCTGAATGCGATAGCGCACGTACGCGCGCGATGGTTTGAGGCAGTGTTTCATTCGCACGCGGAACGAACGCGGCGCGCAATGGTTTGACAGGCGTCGCCGGATACAACCGCGAGAGCGCGTGCATCGCATACGACGTAGTCACAAAGCCCGTCAGCGCGTTTTTGTTCCAGCGTCCGTAAGGGTCTTGCTGTTTGAGCAAGGCCTTGACGCCGCGCGCCACCGTCGCATCGCGGTCGTCGTAACCCAACGCCTGCAACGCAATCAACGCCAACGCCGTCGGCGCGGGGTCGTAATCGCCATTCGTCTTCCACTTGTCGCCGCCCTCTTCCTTTGAAGACTTGCCGGGATCAAAACCCCACGAACCGTCGGCGTTTTGAATCGCACGCAAACGCGCTTCGTCTTGGTTGAGCGTCTCTTGAATGCGCGGCATCAGCGCGGCGGCTTCGTCAGCGGTCTTGAGCTTATAGACAGGAAAGACTGCGGGCGGCGGCTCTACGCGCTGTCCATCCTCGCGCGGCGTAGGCACTGGATAAGGCGTAGGTTGCGGCGGCAAGTTCGCATAAGTCTGTCGCGCGCGCGCATTCACCGTGACGTAATCCGCCGGAAAGTATCGTTTGAAAAATTCGATGCGATGCGACAGGTCGTCGCTGTAACGCGGCACGACGCTCAGCATCTTGTCGGCTTTTTCTTCCAACGCAGCCAAGTAACGCGGATGCTGCGTGCGATTCCAGGCCGTATACAAAATCTCTCCGGCGTAGCTATACACAACTGATTGCCCGACGTTGGAACCCGGCCCGGCGGCGTTGATGCCCGACGGGTCGGCGGTTTGCAACGTATGGTTCGCCGCGCGAATCGCCTGCATCGAATGCAACTTGCGCGGCGCGACGGCGCGTTCGGCGGTGCATACGTTATGTCCGGCAACGCGCGTACCGGCGGGGCCGTCGCCTACATCCAGCGGCGTGAGGCTGGTGTTGTTCGCGGCCTCCTTCAAATAGTTCGTAGGCCGCAATGACTCATACATCACGTTGACGAGGCGGCGGAAGCTCTGAATGTTTTCGGGCTTATAACCTTGCGCGATGGGAACCGCCGTACCCCATACGCCCGATTGCGTGTGGCAACTCATGCAATGCGTACCCATCAAATTGCCCGTCTCGCGGATGCGCCGCTCAACGCTCGCGCCGCGCGGACGATTGGTCAGCCACGCATCGGTTTGCGCCAGGTGGTCATACATCGCCTGCCGCACGGCCAGACGCGGGTCGTCATAAGGCGCGGCTTTCAACAAACGCACTTCGAGTTCATAACCGGGCGCGTTGGCTTCGACGCGCAGCCAATAAACGCCGCCGGGTTTGACGACGCGATCAATCGCCGAACGATGCGGTTCGTTTTGCTGATGCACGCGCTCGTTCTCGTTGCGGCCTTCGGTGTATTCAATCAGATTGCCGCTCGCATCGCGCGTATAGCAGCGCGTTTGCGCCGCCAACGTATGGTCGGCAATCGCCAGATACGCCGTCAGCAAACGCGGCTCAGCGCCCGCGAACTTAAACGTGAACCAATCATCGCCCGACTTGCCGACCTTGCCGTTGTCGAAATACTCAATGTCGTCGGCTCCGCCATTGACGCGCGCGACTTGAATGTTCGCTTCATCAGCAAAGCTAAGGGCTTGAGCCTGCTCCGGCGTATCGTTCGGCTCCGTCTCAATGAACGTGCCTTGTGATTCAGTTAGTTTGATTGGAGTGAGATTGATAGCCAGCGGAACGGCTTTGCCCACAGGCCACGGCGTTACGCGCGGGAAGCTGACGGCATTCGGCGCGCTGCCTTCTTCGCGCCAACGCGCGCCTTCAAACACAGTGGCTTCGTCAGTGACAGGCGCAATCTCTAAAGCATAAACACCACTGACCGGCGCGCGATAGGCGGTGTATACATCTGCATCGAGCGCGTGCAAAACCTTGCGCCAATCCGCCGTCGGCGCGGTGTAAATGCCAAACGCATCCGCCTTACGTCCGCTGACTTGCGGCAACGATTCTTTGCTTTCGACGAGACGCCATTGCACGGCTACACGCCCGTGCGCAGGCAGCGCAGAAGGCTGCGGCAAGCTGACCGACACGTCGAACGCTTCGCCGCGTTGCAGCATCAGGCGCTTTTCCCACTTGCCGCTCAAGGCGATGTTTGCACTCAACAATGATGGCGCAGCCGTTTTGGTAGCTTGGCCCGCTTCGCTCTGTTGCAGCCAAAGCAACACTCCGCTCAAAGCCAGCACAAATGAAAGGACGAAAATTCGTTTGCATCGAAGGTAGGGCATAGCAACTCTCCGCGTTGTGGTTATCAGAATTCGACCGATGACGGATGCTACGCGCAACGCCAGTCAGCCGTGCAGTTGATATGTTTTGCAGCGCCAGAGGCGCGACCAGAAATTAGCCGGTGGTGGAGCTTCAGCGGAACCACCGGTACGGGTGCGAATTGTTTGACCAGCCCTGAAGGGGTTTAGCACCGTGTTCCGGTGATTCCGCCGCGCAACCATCAATGCCATGGTTCAGTTTGCTTGAAGATATTTTATTCAAGCTTAGAAATAAGTGTCCAAACTTGTTTGTGTGGAGCAGGGGGGCCGGTAATTCCAAAACTCCATTTATAATCTTCAGGTTGAGACTTAAAGGTGTTAATGTGATAGTCATATAGCGTAAATTCAAATGACTTTAATTTAGTTTCCTTTCCGTTAATTTTACAAAACAATGATGCCTTATAGGTTCCAATTTGTAGGTCAAAACGTGAATAAAAGAATCGTATAGCTTCAGCAGCGGCCTTCTCGTCAGCTTTATCGTAAGCATAGAGGTTCTGTTTCGAGGGAGCAATGTCAGTTTTTTTCTTAAAAATAGACTGTGCTATTTGTTGGGCAATACGATTCATTTCGTCTTCGTCTTTTGGAGTTCGCATAGGCTCAAATCCTATTAGTTCGGCCCATTTTTCACCGGCGTTTAATCTTATGCTCGTTAATGGGAAATTTATAGGGTCTTTGGGAATCGCCGTGGAAGCCCCCAATATCTTGTGGTCATCAATGGGCGAATTCCTCATAGCCGTTTAAGTCCAGCCAGATGCGGCGAAACAGGTTGGGTACGCTGCGCAGGCCGTAACAGCGGCGCTTGAGTACCTTGATTTTATTGTTCAAACCTTCAACCCAGCCGCTCGTCGTACGGTTGGTAAAGTAATTGGTGATGATGTCCATCCGGTGTTCCAGCGTGGCCAGAAATTTATCGAAGCAAGTCAGTCCGCTGTTTTTGACTGCGGTCATCCAGCGGCGCAGGGCTTGGCGACCCGATTCTTTCGTATGCTTTTCGTTGTCAAACAAACGCGTCAGTTTCTCGCGCAAACGATAAGCTTGTTGTAACTCCGGCGAACATTCAAAGAGCAAGTCGAGCGTTTCTTTTTCTTCCGGTTCAAGGTCTTCGCTCTTTTTGCGCAAGGCCCACAAGGCGCCTTTGAGATGCGCGAATTCTGTTTTTTTGAGCAAGCCTTTGAGTTCCTTCATTTCTACCTTGCGTAAGGTGTCCACCGCCGCACGGTACAGCTTGGTCACGTGAAAACGATCCGCGACCAGACGTGCGTCGGGCAAAACTTCCTCCACCGCGCCCAGGAAGCCTTCGTAAAGATCAGAGCAAACTTCTTGAATCGTCTTTTTCAACCGCGCCGGAATAGTTTGAAGAAACTCGACGACGGTCTTTTTCTCGCGCCCTTTGAGGACGGCGAGTACCTGCGGTTTCCCCTGCTCATCTTGCGCACTGACGATGGTCACGAAATCGCCGTGTCCTTTGAGCAACGAGATTTCATCCAAACCCAAAATGCGCAAGGTCGTGAACTTCTCCCCATCCACCTCGCCGCGCACGTAGCGCTGCAACACGCCGCGCACCGCCTCGTAGGTGACGCGGTGCTTGCAGGCAACATCCTGCACGGTGCTGTTGACCAGTTCGAGTAGCAGGAATTCGGCGAAGGCTTGGGTGTAACCGCCTTTGGCGTCGGACCAGGCGGGACGCTCCGTGGTAGTGACGCCGCCGGGGCAATGCGTGCAGCGGTAGCGTTTGCTGTGGAACCACAGTAGCACCTGCCGTCCGCAAAGCGGCAGATGACGCAGTGACACCTTTTCGCCCTGGGCAAAGAATTCCGTGGCTTTTTGTCCACACTGATGACAGAGCGCATAACCCCGCGTGGAAACTATGTCACATTCGATTTGGTCTTGGTCGTAGTCCACTTTCGTAACGCGAATGTGCGGGATGTTCAATAGCTCTTCTATCGGAATCGTCATGGTGCTGCTCCCGAGAATAGTTTGGGTTTACTGACCACTATATCTTGGGGCATTCCACAGCAATTCCCAAAGACCCAATTTATAGAGTTTTGCTGGCCGGGTGACTCCTTCAAGTAAGTGCGCGATTCGATGCGACGATGAGTGCCATTCGGATAAGTTACGTCTAGTTCGAAATTTGAAATATCCAGACTGCGATTTCCTGTGTTCTTTAAATCAATGAACAGCTTGTATCCTGGTATACCTATCCAAAGCGGTACGCCTAAAGAGTTATTTATCTCTGCGCTTAAATCATATTTCGGGATCCAAGTCTTAATTGGTGGCAGTTGAGAAAGAGTAAGCGCAATCATGGACACAAAAAGCGCCCAGATCGCTGTTTGCTTGTACCATTTAGCTTTGGCTTGTACTCCCTCAATTGAGCTTGTTAATTTGGTTAGTTCTGTGTGCATTGGTTTCTCCAATTCAATAGGGTGCGGCTCTTTTAGAACGACACTTTCTGGTTATTTTACCAACCTGAGAGGAGCGCGGTTCGACACGCATTAGTTTCTACACAAGTCATAACGGGTATTGATTCCAAAGGACTTACAGTTCATCGGGCAAATACGCCGTTATTGAAAACAAAGAACTTACAGACTTGTGTAGAAACTAATGTCGACACGTATGCGGAGCCCGCCTCTTTCGATTGAGTAACTGCCGCAGCCTTGGGCGTAGGCACCCTCCCTTCAAAGTAGCGCCGTTGATGGTGGCGCTGGTATTCCTGTTCCAAATGAAACTCCCAATACGCCTCGAAGTCCCCGCTCGCACGCAGCGCGCGCAATTGCAGTACCGCTTCGGCGCTGTCCAGCCGCCAGCGCGCTCCCGTACGCTCCATCCGGTCTTTGACCAGATAACGACACGCGCCTTCGATCACGCCGCTGGCAATCGGATAACCCGCCGCCAAATAGCGGTCGTAATGTAGAAACGCACCGTACTTCAACAAGTAGTCCGCGCATTTATCCAACGGCGCGCGTTGCCGCGTACTCAACTTGCGCAAAGTCGCGCTGCGTCGCATGGCCGCCGCGACTAACGCGCTGCGCCCGCGCAAGAGGTCCGCCAGTCGTTGGCTCACCCACGCATCGGCACGCCCATCGCCCGCTTCGTGCAAACACCAGGCGGCTTTCCACCAGTACTCCAATACGTGAATCACATCCAGTACGATCTCCAGTTTCACGCCGTAACTTTTCGCCGCGCACAGCAGCAAGCCCAATTGCGTTTCGTTGCCATCCACCAACGCTACCCATTTTTTGCTACGTTGCGGATCGCGTCGCTGCGCTTCGTCAAAGGCCTGCTCGATGATTTTCTCCGGCGGCTGTTTGAGGCTCGCCCACACACGCTTGTCTTCCGGTCGCGGACGCGCACGCGCTTCGCCTTGCACCGGTTGCAAGCCGCGCACGATGTCCTCCGCCGTACGCACTTGCGGCGCAATCGTATAGACCGCCGCCACCGTACTCATCCGTTTCGTGTGCGCCTTTTCGCCCTTGCTGCGCCGATGCGGCAAGCGCGGCTGCCGGTCTGCCGCCGCCGCCCGCGTCGCGGGTAGCAGATCGTCTTTGAGCATCGGTACGCCCTTGCCGTCGCAGGTGACGACCAAAATCTCGCTGGTGGTGGCCGCCGCTTCTGCGGAGTGCGCCGCCTGCCGTGCATAAAAAGCCGGGAAATCCTGGGCGGCACGTTGCGCCGCCAGTTCGGCCTGCCATTTGGGTACGCCGACACCCGTCTGTTGCTTAACGGTCGCGAGGGTTTCGTCAAAGGACTCTTTCGCCGCCGCTTCCGCGACGCGCCGTTGCAAGGGATAGGAAAGCTTTTCCGGCGGCAACTGCAACTGCGCATCCAGCGGATGCAGACTCTCCTGCCCGCGTCCGCCGTAGCCCTGACGCTTCAGCGTGACGACGCCAAACAGCGTTTTGAAAGAGCGTGTCTGTTTACGC
>JABFSD010000999.1 GCA_013140935.1 Acidobacteriota bacterium | reverse complement strand
GCCGGCGATGGCTTGCGCGAGTTTCTCTTTGGCGCGCGTCGTATCTTCCGACAAATCGAGGCCGCGCGCGTCGAGCGTATAAATGCTGACGTTGTTTTGATTGGCTTCGCTGATGGCGGTGCGCAGCAGCGGTACGAGATGCGGTGGCACGACCATGCCGTTCGAAAAATAGAGCAGCGACTTGCGTCCGATCAGTTGTTTTTGCTGGCGTACCAGATTGATCAACGCCTGCACTGAAGCGCGCGCTTGCATATCGAGTTGCATGGCTTCGATAGCGCGCATCGCGTTGACGGTCATTTGAGCAAGGGCTTTATCAATGCCGCCCCCAGCGGGTGCGCCTGACGGAGCGAGTCCGGCTAACGTCGTCGCAGCAGGTGCGTTGTTTGAATTGGCGGTCGTGCTTTGCGCGGGCGCTCCGGCGGGCGGACCGAAATCGGTGCTGTTGGCGATGATTTCGAGTTGCTCGACGATTTGTTTCGACATACTGGGGAAACGATTGTCGGCGCGACGTGCCATCAGTTCGACGGCTTGTTTCAATTTCTCGCGGTCACTGGTGAAGGGCTGCAACACGTGAAAGCCGAGATTGACGGCGAAGATGGCTACGAAAGTGTTGGGCGGCAGTTGCTGAAAAAAATCGTGCGCCGATGCGCGCGCGAGGCGGCGTCCGTTGGCGTCCAGGTTGTCGAATACGATCGTGACTAAATTGACGGGCAAGGCCGGATCGAAAGGCTTGGGCGCATGGGTCGCTGCTTCATTCGGTTTATGGGCGGTTGAATTTGTCAGAGCCGTTTCGATCAGGCGGAACGACGCCAGCGTCTGTCGCGCGTTGTCTTCATAGATTTCGATTTCTTCAGGACGCAGGTCGCGCATGGGGCGTCCGCGCTTGTCGCGCACCACTACGTCGAGCAGCACTTCGTTTGAACCGATGCGAATCGTTTGGTTGGCGGGTTCTTGCGCGGCGGCGTTGCGCAAACATGCAAACGCTCCGCCACACACGAGGGTGATAGCCAACCAAATATACCGACCCTGAGTAGTTCCTTTTCTCAACTTCCACAGCCCTCTCTGATGATTTGATCTGGCGGCGCGCATCTTATGCCGCGCGCTGCCGGTGCGCCAGCGGGACGCTGGCGCACCGCGTTTGACCGTCTCACAAGCCCTGCATAAGCTGCGCCTCGCTGTAACAACCATTTCATTCAAAGAATAGGAATTTTTATGAAGCTCGTTCGCCTTTGCTTAATCGCTTTGGCTTTTTCATTGATTGCGCCTTGCTTAGCGTTGGCCCAAAAGAAACTGCGTCGTCCTGCGACCGGGAAACCAACTGCGACTAATGAACTCGAAAAGCTGCGCGCGGCAGTCAAAGCCAATCCGTCTGACGCTGCGGCTCACAACGCTTTGGGTTTGGCGCTTGCCAAAGGCGGCGATTTGAAAGCCGCAGCCAACTCATTCAACGAAGCGATCAAACTCAAGCCCGATTACACAGAAGCGCATACGAACCTGGGCATCGCGCTCGAACGGCAAGCGGACTTTCCCAATGCGCTCGCTGCCTTTCGTCGCGCGGCGGAACTGGCGCCGACTGATGCAGAGTTGCACGTTTCGATTGCTTCGATTTTGACGCGTACGCAAAACCTGGAAGGCGCGATTGATGAATTGAAACTCGCTGCGAAACTCAATCCCAACGCGCCCGAAACGCGCAGCAATCTCGGTTTTCTGTTGGCGCAAAAGGGCGACTTGCGGGCTTCGATTGCGGAGTTCGAAGCGGCTGTCAAACTCAAACCCGATCTGGCCGAAGCGCATTATTTCATCGGCACGGTGCGTTCGTTATTGCGCGAATGGCCTGACGCGATATTTGCTTTGCGCGAAGCCGTCAAACTCAAACCCCGTTGGCCCGAAGCCATCGCCAGTTTAGGAACGGCGTTGCGCGAAGTGGGGGAATTTGACGAGGCTGTCAAAGTCCTGCGCGAAGCGATTCAACTCAAGCCCGACGCGACCGAAGCGCACAACAATCTCGGCCTCACGTTTTTGCAGGCGCGGCGTTACGACGAAGCGTTGGCTGAGTTCCGCGCGGCGCTGCGACTCAATAACAATAACGATACGGCGCGGCTGAATATCGGTCTTACGCTCTATCAAAAAGGCGACACTGACGCAGCCATCGTCGCTTATCAGGACTTGCTCAAACGCGACGAAGAGAGTCTCGAAGCGCATTACAATCTGGCGCTGGCTTATAAACGCAAAGACGATTTAGTGAAGGCGCTGGCTGCGACTGATGCGGCGCTGAAACTCGATCCTGATTTCGCCGATGCGCATTTCACGCGCGGACAAATTCTGTTGCAGCAAAACCAGCTCGACGCCGCCATCGAAGCCTTGAACAAAGCTCTCGTGCGCAAAGACAACGATGCCGAAGCCTATTACACGTTGGGCAATGCGTGGGCGCGCAAGAACGAAGCCGAAGCCGCCGTGATCGCTTATCGCAATGCGTTGCGTTATGCGCCCAGCGACGCCGAGATTCACAACGCAATGGCGGCGGCCTTGCGCAAGCTCGGACAAACTGCCGAAGCCAGCGCCGCGCAAGCCGAAGCTGAACGCTTGCGCAAAGCCAAACAGCAACGCGAAATCGCGCAGACGGCGGTGGCTACGGGCGAACAGCGCATGTATGAAGGCAAACTGGCCGAAGCCGTCGAACGATTCGAGGCCGCGATTAAAGCCGACGCGACCTATGCGTTGGCTTATGCGCGCTTGAGTTCGGTGTTGCGCAAGTTAAATAAGACGGCAGAAGCCGACGCGGCTTGGCAAAAGGCGATTGCGTTGGATGCGTCATTGCAAAAGACTTTGCGCCGTTAAATTTAGTGACCAGTCATCTTGTACCGACGCCTATTGGTTATCGCAAAAATTTAGACAGCACGTTGGTAGTTCCGCCTTCAGGCGGCGGCGTCACTAAGCGAGACACCCGCCTAAAGGCGGAACTACCAACGCGCAACTTAAGGAGAAACTCAATGAAGAAATTCGCATTACCCTTATTGTTGTGTTTGTGGTTGGCATTGAGCGTCGCCGCCTTCGCACAAGCAAAACCTGCCACCCCCACCAGCTTTGCGGGCACGTGGTCGTTGAATCGTACCAAGACCAAAGACGTGCCTGACACGCTGCAAACTTATACGTTGACGGTGCAACAAAACGAACAACGCATCGGCATCGAAACCAAAGTCGAAGGCGATATGGGG
>JABFSD010000189.1 GCA_013140935.1 Acidobacteriota bacterium | reverse complement strand
GTTACTGGCTGCGCCCACCGCGCAACCCGCTTAACGTGCGGATCAAAACCAGTCCGACGTGTGTTCTGCTTACTTCGCACTCGGACTTTTTAAGCGGTTTCCGTGAGGGCGATGTGTTGCGACTGATCGCCAAAGGCTTGAGTAACCGTGAAATCGCGGCGCGGCTCGCCATCACCGAAGGCACGGTCAAAACGCACGTCATCGGCATTCTTTCCAAACTCGGCGTCAACGACCGCACCGCCGCTGTGACGACGGCCATTCAGCGCGGGATAATTTTTCTGGAATAAAAACTTCAGCCTCTATCTTTCGGGGGAAGCGGCGGCGTTTTGAATCGTGCTAGCTTCCCACTCTAGCTTTGCTTCACATTACAGTGCGGCGCATAGACGCCAGCGCAAGGCGCGGGAATTGCCCTACGCCAACAGCGGCCAAAAAAAGAGCGCAATACTCAAGCTCAACTGGAACGGCTGACGCACGTTTCGTGTGTCTGGACGTTTTACTTCGTCTTTCGCTAACCCAAAGGAGAATTTCAATGAACACTTTTCAAGCACTGGGCTTTCCCGCGCACTCCGTCAAAAGAACGTTGCTCGCGTTGGCGCTGGGTCTGCTCTGCGCCAATGTGGTGCTGGCGCAAATCAAATCAGGCACGATCACCGGCAATGTCACTGACACTTCCGGTTCCGTCGTAGCAGGCGCGACGGTCGCCGTCACGGAACAAAACACCAATCAGAAATACGATGTCGCCACCAATGCCGACGGCGAATTCACCGTGCCGTATTTGCAAGCCGGTGTGTATTCAATCACCGTCAAGCAATCAGGGTTTTCAACGTATGTGCAAAGCGGGCTGCCCTTGACTACCGGTCAATCGGCGCGCGTCAACATCACGTTGCAGGTCGGCCAGGTGGAAAACCAGATCAATGTCGAAGCCAATGTGGCGCAGCTTCAGACCGAAACCGCGACGGTGAGCAATGCCGTCAACGAGCGTGTTATCCAAACGCTGCCGAATGTCACACACAACGCGCTCAATTACGTCGCGTTGCAACAAGGCATGACGCCGCGCGCGCGTTTCAACGATTCCACCGGCCCGAACAGCTTTGGCATCGGCATCGAAGGCCGGCGACAATTTTCAGCGTTCTCAGCCAATGGCGGGCAGGCTTTCACCAATGACATTCAACTGGATGGAGTCAGCATTCAAGGCTCGGCCTGGAACGAAGTCGCCGTCACGCCCAACAGCGACGGCATTCAGGAAGTGCGCACCAACATCAACAACTTCACCGCCGAATACGGGCGCGGTCAGGCCGTCGTCAGCCTGACGACCAAGAGCGGAACCAACGAATATCACGGCAGCGGCTTTATGCGTCATCGCAACGACAAGCTCAACGCCAACAGTTTCAGCAACAACGCGCGGGCGATTGCGCGGCCTGAGTTCAAGGTCTACACCTACGGCGGCACGTTTGGCGGATCGGTGCGCATTCCCAAACTTTACAATGGCAAGGACAAGCTGGTTTTTTTCACCAGCTACGAGGGGCTGAGCTTCGATCAGGGCGCGGTCTTTCTGCGCACCGTGCCGACCGAGCGTGAGCGCAAGGGCGATTTCAGCCAGACGCTGGTGAATGTCAGAGGCACGGCAACCAAGCTGCAACTCTTCGATCCTTACAAAGTCACGGCGACGGGCAACAACGCCTTCACGCGGCAGGAAATTCCCAACGCCATCATCACCAATCCCGACCCGAACATCCTGCGCCTGTTCAGCAACTATCCGCTGCCGAACCGCACGCCCGATGACGCTTTCGGAACCAATAATTTTATCCGCACGGCGACGCGCACATTTTCGCGCAACAATCTCAACTCGCGCGTGGATTACCGGCTGGGACAGAATCATTCGCTCTATTTCACCGGCGGTCTCAACAAGGGAATCATCAATACGCCTTCGACGTGGGCAGACGACAGCCGGTTCAGCAGCGGCGCGGAAGGTTTCGCGCGCCTGACACAGGACAACAACTATTACGGCTCGCTCGGTGACACCTGGACGCTTTCTCCCAGCCTGGTCGCCGACATCCGTTTCGGCTTCAACCGCATCAGCACGCAATCGCGCACGCCGGGTTACGACGATCTCAATTATGCGGACTTCGGCATTCCCGCGCGGCTGCAAGCGGCGATTCAGTTGCCGGGCGTGCCGCCCAACTTTTTCACCAGCGGCGCGGCTTACTGGTCGGCGCTGGAAGCCAACGCCTATCAGCATAAATTCGAGCGGCAAACCAATCTGCATCTGGTGGGGAACCTGACGAAAACGCTGGGCAAGTGGACGTTGAAAGGCGGGGCAGAGTTCCGCAATCTGCTCTCGAATTACACCGACAATCAGGAGTCCATTTCTTTCCGCGTGGATGGCGGGCTGACGGCTGGCCCGATCATCAACACGACGGGCGGATTGGTCAACGCAGTGGACGCCAATCAGGGCGGACACGCTTACGCCAGCCTGCTGCTTGGCGCGGGGAATCTGGAAATCGGGCAGGGCTTCAACGTCAAGCCCGCGTTGTCGCAAAAATATTCCGCGCTGTATACGCAAAACGATTGGCGGCCTACGCAAAAGCTGACGCTGAATCTGGGGCTGCGCTGGGATTTTCAAGCGCCGCCGACAGACCGCTTCAACCGCGCCAGTTCGGTAGATTTGAATGGGAAAAATCCCTTCGGCACGCGCGGCGAAGTCATCTTTCCGGGCACGAACCGACCGGGCGGATATCTGTGGCAACCCGAATACGATAACTTCGGCCCGCGCCTCGGTTTCGCTTATCGGCTGACAGAAAGCACGGTAGTGCGCGGCGGTTACGGGCTGACGTATCTGCCGACCAATACCGGCTATTTCGACGGAGCCTATAATTACGGCATGGGTTCTTACTCGCCGTATCTGGACAGCAACCGATTCGGGACGAATCCACAGGGCGTAGTCGTCGGTAACTTCGCCGACGTGACGCGCGTGATTATTCCCACGGCGAACGATCTGAGCGCACCGGCGCTGTACGGCAATTCCAACCCGCGCTTTGATTACAATCACAAGAACGGTCGTTCGCATCAGTGGAATTTATTTGTGCAACGGCAATTCGGCAAAAACTGGTTGGCTTCAGCCGGGTATGTCGGCACGCGCGGAACGCGGCTGCCCATCGGCAGCGTCAGCTTTGGCAATAACGATCAGTTCCTTTCCGACAGCACGCTCAATGAATGGCGCGCTGATTACATCGCCCGCAACGGCACTGGCAATAAAGGCACCGATCAGGTTGCCAATCCTTACCAACCCGCGACGGGCGCGCTTATTCCTTTCACGGGATCGCTGGGCAACCGTACGTTGCAATTGCGCCAAACGCTATATGCCTTCCCGCACCTGCTGGGTTTTACCGCGCAACGTTCACTGGGGTTTTCAAACTACAACGGCTTGCAGCTTCAGATTGAGCGGCGCTTTGCCAGCGGATTGCAATTCAATGCGCATTACACCTGGTCGAAGCAATTGCAATTCACCAACACGAATGCCCAGAGCAACGGCTTCGATGATGGCGCGGGCGTAGGCGGTTTCGACCTCATCAACCTGGACAATAACAAGTATCTCGCCTCGACCGACATTCCGCACCGGTTTGTCACGTCGTATGTGTACGAACTGCCGTTCGGCAAAGGCGGCGCGCTGGCGGCGGGCAATGCGGTGGTGCGCGCTATCGCGGGCGGCTGGCGCACGGGCGGCTCCGTCACCTTACAAACAGGCACGCCGGATAATCTGGGCGGCGCGTCCAACAACAGCTTGAACGGACGCACGCACCGGCTGGCAGGCGTTCCGATTGAAGTGCCGAAGGAACTGCAACGCTGGTACGACGGCAGAACGACGGTCACCTTGCCGAGCGGACGCCGGATCACGCCCTGCAATTTCTGCTTCCTGCGCTACAGTTCGGACGCCTTTCAGGGCGAAGTCGTCACCACGGCGAACGGCTCGTTGCAACGCAACGTGTATTGGCGCGGCAGCAACGCGCCGTTCCATTCCGATTACCGCACCGAAAACGTTTATCTGTGGAATATGAGCGTGCAGCGCGATTTCCGCTTCAAGGAGCGGTACGTGTTTGAATTCTCGGCGAACTTCCAGAACATGCTCAATCGCGCCAACTTCGTTGATTACAACGGCAACCTCGGCAACATCGAGATCAGGAACAACTCGGCCAGCGGCATCCTGCCGAAATACGGCGACAGTTCCAATTTCGGCACGCACGGATTGGGCACGCTCGATCCGCGCCAAGTGGAATTGGCGCTGAAGTTCAGGTTCTAACCTGTTTCCAAATTTAGACGAAAGACGCAACCGGCCGCGCATGGGCGTTGGCCGGCTGCGTCTCTTTTGCTAAATGCTGGTGCATTCGATGTCGTGGGATTGTTGTGGATGTTGCAATCTATTCCGCTAAACCACACAACCAGAAGTTTTATGATCGGATTCAAGGTTAAGGTCTTACACTTATACTTCGGTATCACCTTGCTGTTCTTAATCAGTGCTTTCAATTCTTCCGAAGCAATAATTCCCAAGCCAACCGGCAACCGCAAAGTCATAGAGAAAATACCCGGACTCGTCGCCTTCTGGACGTTTGGCGAAGACGCCGGACAATCGCGTGTGTCTTCTGGCACTAAACAAAAACATCCGTTGCAAGAAGTCAGCGGCCCCATCGCGCGTGTCGCGGGCGGGCCGTTTTCGGGGTATTCCGCCGCACTCAACGGCACACAATACTTTCGCATTCCCTACGCCGAAACTGGCGACCTGAACATTAGCGGCAAAGACGCGCATGTCAGCATGTTTGCCGCCGTGCGCATCATTGATCTAAAGCAAAGCCGCACCATCGCCGGTATGTGGAGCGAAGGCAAAGGCGCAAATGACGACACTGGTACACGCCAATACGCCCTGTTGATGAATATGCCGACATACGGCGCGCCACTGCAATTGACGCCGCACATATCCAGCGAAGGCGGTGTCACGCGCCGAGCCAATGGCAGCGCGTTTCCGTGGTGCGCTGATTACGCCGCTTCGGTTTCCAAAGTGCCGGAAGAGGAATGGTGTACGCTCGGTTTCACATATGACGGCAAATACATTCGCGCCTACGTCAACGGTGTGATGGAACCGCGTGCGCTTGATCCGGTGAAAGACAAACGCACTGATCCTTACTTCATCAGCGAAGGCCCGGGTGGCAAAGATCGCGGGATGAATCCTTACTATCACGGGCGCGGCATCTTTCGGTATGACCCAAAATTGCACGCGGCGACGAAGCCCGGCGACGGGGCTGATTTCACCGTCGCCGCACGCTATGCCGTCGGTGAAATGTTGCGCGAAGCGACCAAGGGAAAGTTTGGCGGATTAGCCGTTTTCAAACGGGCGCTGACCGATTACGAAATGAAACGCTTGCACGAGGCAGCAAACATCGCGGCACTGAATCACTTGCCATAGTTTTTCTGATTGGTAAGGAAGGCTTCTGCTTGTACCTCTGTTGCTGGCGATCCTCCGATCCCTACGCTTCAATTTACGCGAAGCTGAAGCCCTGTTTCGTCATCGGCATCGTGCGAATGCGTTCGCCGGTTGCAGAAAAAACCGCGTTCGCAATCGCAGGCAGAATCGGCGGCAGCGCCGGTTCGCCCAAACCCGTAGGCGAGTTGTTGGACTTGATCCAATGCACCTCGATGGGCGGCGTTTGCGACATCTTCACCAGCGGATGTTGGTGGTAGTTCGATTGCACGACGCGGCCTTTTGCCAGCGTAATTTCCTGCAACATTTCGCTCATGCCGTCTACGATTGCGCCTTGCGTGAGGTTTTCTGAAGCGCCTACGTTGATGATGTGGCTGCCGATGTCACCGACGACCCAGACTTTATTCACTTTGATTTTTTTGTTGGCATTGACGGTCACATCGGCGACTTCGGCGAAGTATCCGAGATGGCTGTAATGAAAGCCGATGCCGAGCGCGCGGCCTTTGGGAAATTTCTGTTGGCTCCAGCCTGATTTTTCGGCGACGAGTTTCACTACGTCAATCATGCGTTGCGGATTCATCACGCCTTGCGTACCCGCTGGCGGCCCGGCGCTCAACAACTCCAGGCGGAATTGCACTGGGTCTTTGCCTGCCGCGTGCGCGAGTTCGTCAAGGAAGGATTGATAGACCCAGCCGTAAACGTTGGAACGCGGCGCGCGCAAGGCTCCGGTCTTGATGCCGAGCGGCATCACCGTCGCTTGCAGTTGGAAGTTCGGAATGAACCGCGAAGGAAATTCGTTGCCGTTGACTTCACCCGCGTGCGTGAAAGTTTCGCCTTCGCCGTAACCAACATAGTGATTGTGCCAGCCGACGAGCTTGCCCGAGTTGTCTACGGCGGCTTTCAGGTATTGGAATCCGCCCGAACGATAATAATCGTGTTGCATATCGTCTTCGCGCGTCCACAGCAGCTTAACCGGAGCGCCGACGGTTTTAGAAATCCACGCGGCTTCGACCATGTATTCGTTATACAACCGCCGCCCGAAGCCGCCGCCCGCGCGTACCATGTGAACGGTGATGTCTTTCTCAGGCATGCCCATCGTGCGCGACACAATGGTTTTGCCGATCTGCGGCGTCTGGCTCGTAGACCAGATTTCGAGCTTCCCGTCTTTGAAATGCGCGGTGCAATTTTGTGGTTCGAGCGGCGCGTGCGAGATGAACGGGAAGACATAAGAACTCTCGACGACTTTTACGTCAGCGCGTTTGAAAACGGCTTCAGGGTCGCCGTCTTTGCGTAGCGTACGTGCAGGCGTTTGCTTAGAAAGTTCGTCGGCCTTTTTCGCAATCGCGGCGCTGTCGGAGGTCGCCCATTGGCCTTCGTCCCATTTCACTTCAAGTTTTTCGCGCGCAGTTTTCGCGGCCCACCAACTGTCGGCGACGATGGCTACGCCGGATTCGAGGCCGGTGTCATCGTTCAAAAAGTTGGGGAAGTTTTTGATGCGCGGTTTGCCTTCGATGATGAAAGCATGCTTGACGCCTTTCATCGCTTTGACGGCGTCGAGATTGGCGCTGACGGCTTTGCCGCCGGGTACGGGCGTCTTTTCAAACACCGCGTAAAGCATGCCCGGCACTTTTATATCAATGCCGAAAATCGGTTTGCCGGTCACAATGTCTTTGATCTCTACGTCAGGCGTCGTCGTGCCGATGATCTTGTAATCCTTCGGGTCTTTGAGCTTGAGCGTTTTGACATCGGGCACGGGGCTAGTCACGGCTTTGGCGGCGAGTTCGCCATACGAAGCCGAACGATTCGAGGCCGCGTGCATTACGCGACCTGATGCGGTGGTGCATTCCGTAGCCGTGACGCCCCACGTTTGTGCAGCGGCGGCGATGATCATGTGCCGCGAAGCCGCGCCGACCTGTCGCATCGGCTCCCAATTCGTCGGCGTCGCCGTGCTGCCGCCCGTGAATTGCGGGCCGTATTTCGTATCGGCATCAGGGCGAATGACTTTGACGTTCTTCCAGTCTACGTCGAGTTCGTCGGCGACCAGCATCGCCAGCATATTCAGCGAATGTTGTCCGGTCTCAGGGTTGCGCGAAATGATCGTGACGATATTGTTAGCAGCGATGCTGACGAAATCAGTCGGCGTCAGCGGAACCTGTTGGCGTTGCGCCAATACCGCAGCGGCTTTGGGATAAAGCCCTAACATGAAACCTCCACCTGCCAGCGCAGAGGCTTTTAGAAATGAGCGACGATTGACATTTATCTTAGTCATAAAATTTTTCCTCTAGCTTTCAGATTTCCTCCACGAAGTCACACGAAGGAGGACACGAAGAAAACCTTTCTCTGGTGTGGATAGTTCAGGTGGAATGGAATGGGTTCGCAGGTGAAAGCTATTGGCTGCAAAAAGGGCAAAAAGTTGCAAAAAAGGCAAAAAGTTTTTTTGCTATTTTTGCCTCTCTTTGCTTTTTTTTGCCGCCCCTTGCATCACTCACCGAAACCATTCAAAGATCAGCGAACCTTCCCAACAAAACATTCTTCTTCGTGTCTTTCTTCGTGTTATTTCGTGGAAGAAAAAAAATCCTTATTTTGCCTTCACGTCATAGCAAGTGAGTTCGTTTTGATTGCGGATATACAGCTTGCCGCCCAGCACGACCGGATGCGCCCAGCTATCCCAACCGCGATCATTGATCGGAAAGCGGCCTTTCTCAGCGTAAGCCGTAGGGCTGGCTTCGGCCAAGCCGACGAGTTGTTTTTCGCCGAGCAGGTAAAGCATGCCGTCCGCATAAGTGAGCGAACCTTTGCCGACGCTGCGGTCTTTCCACATCACTTTGCCGGTATTGAATTCGATGCAAGTCAGAATCGCGTTCGAGAATCCGTAAAGATAACCGTTCACCAACACCATGCCGCCGTGATGGTTCATCATCTCTTTGGTGAAGTAGGCTTCTTCGGCTTTCACTTCGCCGTTTTCGGCTTTGAGGTTGAGCAAGGCTCCACCTGTGCCATAGGCCGAAGAGAAAAATACTTTGTTGTCGGCCAGCACCGCCGTCGCGCAATTGGCAGTACGGTTTGAAGCGTTGGCATAAGAAAACATCAGCTTGCCGTCGCTCGCACGCACGCCAACGGCTGCACTGGAAGTGAAGTTGAGATAGCTGCGCACACCGCCGACTTCGGCAATGATGTTCGACGCGTAGCCGGTCTCGGCGCTCAACTCTTTGGTGCGCCAAATTTCTTTGCCCGTCATCTTGTCGAGCGCGACGATGCCTGCTTCTTTGCCGCCGGGCGAGACGATCAACTTATTGCCGTCAATCAAAGGCGATTCGCTGATCAGCCATTTGGGGTTGCTGCCGCCGAACTCTTTCAGGATGTTTTTGCTCCACACCGATGAGCCATCTTTCTCGCGCAAGCAAGCCAGATCGCCGTTCTCAGTCAGGACGTACATCCTATCGCCATCGAGCGTAGGCGTGCCGCGCGGCCCATTGCCTTTGTCCTGATCCAAACGCGGCCCAAAGGCGACCGACCAAATCTGCTTGCCGTCGGCGCGGTTCAAACAAAACACCGTACTCTTGGCTTCACCCGTGGCGCCGCTTGTGCCTTGCACGTAGATGCGTTCGCCGCGAATTGCCAGCGAACCGTAACCTTCGCCGAGA
Organism: Acidobacteriota bacterium; assembly: GCA_013140935.1. Taxonomy (GTDB): domain Bacteria; phylum Acidobacteriota; class Blastocatellia; order RBC074; family RBC074; genus JACPYM01. Next base: position 1,058 of record JABFSD010000189.1, on the reverse strand, counting down.
TTGGCGATTGACCACGAGACGCCTGGGCCTTTCTCAGGCCATGTTTTGAGCAAGCCGGTTTCAACGGATTTGCCATCGCGCAGCGCCCCGCGCCATTGCGGCCATTCGGCATCGGCTGCCGTATTGCCAATCGTCAGCGGCAACAAAGCGAATGCAAAAAGTAACGTAATCGAAAATAAAAATTTCATGAGTCTCCTAATTATTTTTTGCCGCCTTTGGCAGGCATCAAGCTGGCTCCGGCGCGCGGCGCTTTGGCAGCGGGTTTCGTCGCAGCTTTGGATGTCGTTAGTTCAGCGGCTTTGTGAACCGCCGCACGAATGCGCAGATAGGTTCCACAACGACAAAGATTGCCATCCATCGCGGCGTCAATTTGTGCGTCGGTGGGCTTCGGCGTTTTCGCCAACAATGCACAGGCCGACATCATCTGCCCGGCCTGACAATAGCCGCATTGCGGTACGTCTAGGTCTTGCCACGCGACCTGCACGGGATGCGTACCTTCCGCCGAAAGCCCTTCAATCGTCGTGATTGATTTATTCGCCGCCGCTGACACCGGCGTTAAACAAGCGCGCGTTGGCAGACCGTTGACGTGAATCGTACACGCGCCGCACAAGCCCATGCCGCAGCCGAATTTCGTGCCTTTCAAATCGGCTTCATCTCGCAAATACCACAGCAGCGGCATTTCAGGATCACCGTCGAACTGTTGGTTCTTACCGTTTACTTTCAGTTTGATCATAAGTTTTTTCCTTTATGCGAAGCTAAAGCCTTGTTTCGACATCGGCAGTGTGCGAATGCGTTCGCCCGTCGCGGTGAAAATCGCATTGCAAACTGCGGGTAGAATCGGCGGCAGCGCCGGTTCGCCCATGCCCGTCGGCGGGTTATTTGTTTTCAGAAAATGGACTTCGATTTGCGGCGGCGTTTGCGACATTTTCAGCCACGGATGCTCGTGATAGTTCGATTGCACGACCGCTCCGTTTTTCAGCGTGATTTCCTGCATCATTTCGCTGAGGCCGTCTATGACCGCGCCTTGCACCTGTGTTTCGGCGGAACTGGGATTGATG
>JABFSD010001093.1 GCA_013140935.1 Acidobacteriota bacterium | reverse complement strand
AAGTGGCCGCTTGGGAGAAAAAACGAAACGCACAACAAGCGACGATTGATTGGCGCTTCTCTGTGAAAGACGCCAGAGAAAAAATGAAACGGCTTTACCCCTCATTACCATCGTGATGAGGTACTAGGAGAAACCCCATGTATTCCGACGCACGCCAACTGCCCGATGGCATTACGCTGACGGGTTATGACATTTGCATCGCAGGCGCAGGCGCAGCAGGCATTGCCCTCGCCACGCGACTGATCGGTTCATCCAAGAAAGTGCTGCTGATTTCGAGTGGCGATTCCAATGACGGCGGGCAATCACCGGCCCCCGACCCGACGCTGGAATCAATTTATCAGGGCGTGTTGGGGCCGTTTATGCATAACGTAGACCCTATCTTCCTGACCCGCTCGCGCTTGAATATGTATGGCGGTACGACCAACCACTTCTGGTTTTGGGCGAGTCCGCTCAGCGAGGCCGACTTGCAGCCGCGCCCCGGTTACCGCGACGCATATTGGCCGCTGGATTTGGCCGAACTGAATCGCTATTACCCTGACGCCAACGCCTTCGGAGGCTTCGGCCCGTTCAATTATCAGGACATTGATTTTTGGGCGCAGGCGCTTTACGGCCAGCCCTTTGCGGCGTTGCCCGACGATCAATTGCAGAACGTCATCTTTCACGCGCAACCCAACAACAACATACATCAGTTTCAAGTGCAGTTCGGTGCCGACCTGCAAGCGGCAGAAAACGTGACCGTGCTTTTTAACGCCAACGTGTTGCGCATCAAAGCCACCGAAGCAAAAAATCATGTCACGGGTCTTTCCTGCGCGACCGTCAGTCAGGGCAGGCCCGATAAACGTTTCCGAGTCGAGACGCGCGATTACGTAGTGGCGCTGGGCGGTATCGAATCGGTGCGTCTGCTCCTGCTTTCAGGCGATCTCGCCGACAACGCCCAAGGCCATCTGGGACGCGGTTTCATGCTTCACCCTTTGATTACGCAAGCGGCGCAGGCCACTTTTCCGGCGGCGGTGCCGATGGAAATTCAAAACTTCTTTCGGCTGCAAATGGTTTCGATTGCCGCGCCCCAGAATGTCAACGAAGGCCACACGCTCATTACCGATCCGCTCTATCATCCCGGCCAACTTCCCCCCGATTCGTTTTATCTGCAAGCCTGGGGCGTATTGACGCCGACGCCCGTCGCGATGGCGCGCGAACAGATCGGAAACTTCCGCGCGCTGTTAAGTTTCGACCCGCCGGGCAGCCAAGCTGCCGGGGGCTCGCAGGCCATTCTGAATTTCAACTGGGAACAGGCGCGCAATGAAAACAGCCGCATTACGCTGGACGACGAGCAACTCGATCCGGTCTTTGGGCAACCGGTCGTGCATCTCGATTGGAACCTGATGGAAACCGAAAAACGCACCATCATCAAAGGGCTGGCGCTGTGCGAGCAATATCTGAAAGCGCGCGGCGCGTCTGATTTCAAAATCCTCACCGACCTCAGCGGCGGCCCCGAACGCTGGGTCTTTTCGCCCACCAACCCGGTGACGAATCAGGCTGCGTTGCAAGCGGGCGATCATCACATGGGCGCGCTGCGTATGTCGGCGCAACCGGAAGACGGCATCGTTGATCCAAACCTGAAGGCGCATCAACTCGATAATCTTTACCTGCTCAGCACCGGCGTCTGGCCTACGACGGGTTGCGTCAATCCGACGTTGACGCTGGTGGCATTGGCTTTGCGGCTGGCGAATCACCTGATGTGGAAGTGACTGTTCCAGTGTGGGGCGGGTTACTAACCCGCCCCACATTGGCCTACACTAGAAAGCCAATTGCCGCCGTATTTCAACGCCCTAACGAAAGCCTTCCTCCAACAGCAGATCGTTAAAGATATGGTCTATTTGCGAATAAATCAGTTGGCGGCCATTTTGCGAAAGGGTCAGCCCCGGTTCCCAATAAAGCGCGTCTTTCTCGACCATCAGCAATGGCGTAACTTTGCGCGTCACGAAGCTGAAAAAACGAATTGTTTGCCGTTCCCCCGGCTCTTTTGAAACGTAGTAAATTCCTTCTTTCAACAGGCCCCACGAACGCCAATAGCCCGCTTGCTTGAGTTCGGGCACCGGCTTTTCATCGGTGCCTTCGACCGTCACCGACCAGAGGCCGTAAACGCCGCGATTTTTCGAGAAGTAAAACAGTTTGCCGTCCGGCGATTCGAATCCTTCCAGCGCGCCGCTGTGAGTTAATTGAACGGCCGGGCCGCCTTCGACGGGCATCTTCCAGATTTCAGTTTTGGTGCTGCTGGGATCGCTGCGATTCGAGGCGAAGTAAATATACTTTCCATCGTTCGACCAGTTCGGCTTTGAATCGTAATGGGAATCAGTCGTCAACTGGCGCGGCTTTCCCCCTTCCGCGCTGATGATGTAAATATCCGGGCTGCCAGCGGCGCGCGAGTCGAAAGCGATCCAGCGTCCGTCGGGCGACCAGCGCGGAGAACCGGCAGCGCGTCCATCGAAATCGGTCAAGCGCTTCAATTGCGAGCCATCGCTGCGACAAATCCAGACCTCTTCGCTGCCGGTGCGTTGCGAGGTAAACACCAAGCGCTCGCCATCCGGCGAAAATTGCGGACTCGTATCTTCCCGCGTAGAGGAAAAATCCAGCAACTTGCGCCCGCCGAATTTGCCCGGCACAGGCCGTCCCGCAAACCCCGGCCCTTCGTATAAATAGAATTGGGAATCGGTGTACCGGTCGGTATAAGCCAGCCGGTCGCCTTGCCGCGAAATGACCGGGCTGGTCGGATTCTTTCCGTTGACCGGAATATGTTCCGGCGTTCCGCCCTGGGCCGGGATGCGCCACAAGCCGCCGACGCCGCCCAGATTGGCTGAAAAGATCAACTCGCGGCTATCGGCTGTCCAGGTGAGTCCGGTGATCGAACGCCGGTCGGCCGTGATGGCTTTGGGCGTGCCGCCGCTTACCGATACGATATAGATCTCAGAAGCCGAAATACTGGAGTTGCGCAAATAAGCGATGCTCTTTCCATCAGGCGAAAAAACCGGGCGATTGTCGACATAAGGCCGCACTTCGTTGGTCAGGCGGCGGATCGCCTCGCCGGTTTGCGACGAAATCAACACGATGCTGCCGGGATCGTCCGGCGTGCTGGGGCTGCTGATCGCCAGCATGGTTCCATCCGGCGACCACGATAATCCTGACGACGCTTCCGCTAATTTTTGTTCGGTACCACCAG
>JABFSD010000928.1 GCA_013140935.1 Acidobacteriota bacterium | reverse complement strand
AGGTGGAAAGTGCGGCCAAAACTTACAGACCGCGTTACAGACTCTTTCCCGTCCCTCACCGCGCCTTTGAGGGCAAAGCGCATGCCGTCAATCCGAGCCATTGCGAAATATGGCGGCGGTAACGCGCAAACAGCGCGTAACCGGCAATTTCGCCGAGTAACAAAAAGGGCAGCGCATAAATCAACGCTACGAAAATTTTCCACGGCCAGTATTGCCACAGGAAAAAATTTACACCGAATGCGCCGCCGTAAACGCGACCGTTATCCGTGATGACTTGCAGTTTGCGATGACAGGCAGCGTGCGAAAGTTTGAAGGGCGCGAGTTCCGTTTCAGTGAACGACTGATAGGGCAACAACGCGAAAAGCCTTTTCGTATCAAGCCCCCGCGCCGTTTCGATCAGCCGCGTACACACGCCGCAATCGCCGTCGTAAAGCAATCTATGCTGCTGTCCCATTTCAATTGATCCTCACGCCGCGTCGCACGGTAACCGGCGAACCTTCCGCCACGAATGCTGACGTGGGTGTCGAAGCAAATACGTCAGCAAACGGTGCGCCATACAACGCTGCCGGGTCACCCGCGAATTCAACGGATGACGTTTGCCATACCCACCACGGCGGATGTTCGACTTGGTATTCGACACATCCGCCATCGCGTTGCGCAGTGTAGCCCCAATAATGCTCCGTGATGAACTCTGTTTCGGAACCTGCGGTCAGTGGTTGCGGTGTCCCCTTGGTTTTAACCCCCAGCGCGTGCCAACGCTTTTGCGCGTACCATTCATAAACCAACAAGGGCGAAGGTACGTCGCGTTCGACATAAAAGCGCATCGGGCGCGTTTCATAGTTTTCGCCATACACTACGCGCGCTGTCGTGGCGATGGCCCAGCGCGGCACGAATTCTTTGATGAATACCACCCCGCGCCGCCAGCCGTCAGGCCCTTTGCGCCGCACGTAAAAGCGCAAATTCAATTCTTCAAAATGGCGATGAAAGGGAATCGGCACGCCCAGCACGCGCGTGTGAAGGAAGAAGAAGCCTACCAAACTGACGTAATGGCGGCCTTGCCAGGCATCGAGTTCCATGCCGCGCGGCACATAAGGCGCAAGCACCGCCGGGTCAATCGCGTAATTCGCCATCGCCAGCCAGCGCCATTGTGCCGTAAGAAAAGGTTTTGTCGTGGTGGTCGTCGTCAGGGTTTTCCTCCCACATGCTTACTGTTCCAGCGTTTTGATCCATTGACGGAATTGCGCGTCACTCAACGTCACTTCTGAAATGATGGATTGCAATGGTCGCGCATCAAGTCGCGCAAAGTGCTCGGCGTGGGGTACGACGGCGACGCCGCCCAGATCAAGGGCCGCTGGGCTGACCAACAATTGCGCATCGCCTTCGGCAAAGTAACAAGCCGGGCGATGGCGGCTGCGCGCGAAGAGCGCGACGATCCAGCAGTCTTCATCAATCGCCGCGATGAGGTTTATTAGCGGCTCGTCTTCTACGTGCGTTACTTCAGCGAGCGTCGTCGTAGCGCGCGCGAACCATTTCATCAGTGCGGCGCGGTCATCGCTCTCAGCAATCAAGACACGAAACGGATAATCAGGCAGCGTGTAAGAAACGTAATCATCCGCTTCGTCGAGCGGCTCGATTTCCCATTCAGCCAGATGCGCAAAGAACGGCAAGTCGTCGTAACGACAAGCCTGAAAGTGAAGATGATCGGGCGCGGAAGCTCCGCAACGCGGGCCGTTGTAAAGCGTGAAAAACTCTTCGCCCAACGCTTTGGTTACGTCGAGGAGTGCGCCGAGATGTTGTTCGATAGATTGTGGCGTATGTTGCCGATGCGCGATGACCAGGTGTTGCGGCAGCACAGGAAACGGATTGCAAAGGATGGCGTAATCATCACCGAACGCCAGCGCCATTTCTTCAACCGGTAAGTTGTCAGCGCACAAGAAACAAGGCCGCGCGGCAATGGTTGCGGCATCCACTTTGGCCGAAGTGCTGACGATGCGTGCCGGATTGAATTGCGTCAGCCAACGCGCTGCGCCGAGTTGATGAGGCTTGGTCTGTACGTTCTGCAAGTCAGCTAAAGCGTTGCGCAACTGCGGCCACGTCTCACGTTGCTGGGCGAGCAAGGCTTGTACGCGCAACGGCAGATGCTGGCTTTCAGCGCCGCGCGGCAAGCCGTAAGGCATCAAGTCGGCAGCTTTTAGAAATCGTTTTTCCCAATTCATCTTTAACGGTAAAACTGCACGTTATCCAATTCCAGCCAGCCGAATTTGCCAGCCGTGCGCGACAACTCAAAACTCAGGGTGAGCAAGTCAGCGCCCGTCCATTTCAGATCGCTGTCATTCTTCAATGAAACGAAATCAATGCTCACCGTCCGCCACGTCGTAGCCGCTTGAAACGGCGCGTGAAAGCTGGCGTTCGAGCGCGTGTCGTAAGTTGCAACCAACAGTCGGTAATCGCCTGCGCCGCGCACGTCAAAACGAATGCCGCGAAAGGCGCGCGCGTCTACGGGTTCGACTGCGCCGCGACTGAGCGGCAGGTTCACGCGCGCGTAAGGCCGATCTTTTTCCGCCATCCGTGCCGTGAGCGAAAGCGCGTGGTCGTTGGCATTACGCTGCACGCGACCAAACAACACTTTGCTCGCATCGGTTCCCGCATCGCTGCTGTTGACCCACAACGTATCAATCGCGCTGCGTTCACCCATCAGGTCAGAAGACCGTTCAAAATCATCGAGCAATTCAACGGCTTTGCGCGCAGGCAACGGCGTGCGTGCGATGGTCGCAATGTCTTTAGCCATCTGCTCGCGGTCGAGTTCGCGTCCGTTCAAAAAGACGCGCGCGACTTTTTCGATGTCGCCGATGTTCACGTGCGGCTTGCCTGCGACTAACACCAAGTCAGCCAGCTTGCCCACAGCGATTGATCCGCGTTCATTCTCGACGTGCAGCGCTTTCGCCGCGTTTAACGTAGCGGCAGTGATCGCTTCCATCGGCGTGAGTCCGCCCGCGACGAGCAACTGCAATTCGCGCAACGTAGCCCATCCGTGATGCGTGCCCGTTACGCCTGCGTCCGTACCCGTGCCGAACGTAATGCCTGCGCTGCGCAAGGCTGCCGTATTCGCCTGCAAAATCTTCCAGCGACGTTGGCGCGGCGCGTCGCCGTTTTCCGCCGAACCGGCACGCGGCGCGAGTGGCGGATTTTGCGGCGGGACGAGTGGCGGATTCATTCCTTTCAAC
>JABFSD010000677.1 GCA_013140935.1 Acidobacteriota bacterium | reverse complement strand
GACATGGGCTACCGCGACCTTAGCGTATTCGGACAGCAAGCGCGGCAAACGCCCAACCTCGACAAACTCGCGCGCAACGGAATGATTTTTCATCACGCTTATGCGGGCGCGGCGATGTGCGCGGCTTCGCGCGCGGTGCTGATGACGGGCATGCATCTCGGCCACGCGCGCGTACGCGAAAACGCTTCGTTGCGCGGCGGGCAGGACAATCTTAATGACAGCGACATCACGGTCGCCGAAGTGCTGAAGCGCGCCGGTTATAAAACAGCGATCACCGGCAAGTGGGGCATCGGATTGCCGGGGACGGCGGGCGAACCGCATAAACAGGGCTTCGATCTGGCGTATGGTTTTTACGATCAGGCCATGGCGCACGGCTTTTATCCCGAATACCTGATGCACAACGGCCAACGCGAACTGTTGCCGCAAAACGAAGGCTTCAAGATGGAGCGCGTGTATAAGTATGGCGCGACGCCGATGGCGAAGATGACGCCTGATCTGTTGAATCAATACGACGCGCAAGGCCGCAACATTCCCGACGGCGTCGCCGATCCCGCCAAAGCGAGTTATTCGCAAGACCTGATTCATGCCAAAGCCATGCAGTTCGTGCGCGCGAATCAGGCGAATCCATTCTTTTTGTATTACGCCACGCAACTGCCGCATGGGCCGTTGATTGCGAAAGACCTGGGCAAATACAAAGACGCGCCATGGGACATCAAGCACAAAGAATGGGCGGCGATGATTGACCATCTCGACCGTCACGTCGGCGAACTCGTCGCTTTGCTCGAAGAGTTAAAGCTGCTCGACAACACGATCATTCTCTTTGCTTCGGACAACGGATATGAGCCGAACTATTTCAACCTGAAACGTTATGACCGCGATGAGGTGTTTGCGAATAACGGCCCGTGGCCGGGCGGCAAGTTCCTCGCGCGCGAGGGCGGCATCCGCACGCCGATGTTTGCTTATTGGCGCGGGCGCATCAAAGCCGGTGGCAGCAGCGATCATCCGACGGCGTTTTATGACTTTCTCCCCACGGCGGCAGAACTCGCGGGCGTCAAACGATTGCACAAAAACGACGGCATCAGCATAGTGCCGACCTTGTTGGGCAAACCGAAACAACAGCGCCAACACGAATACCTTTACTGGGAACAATGCACGGTCGCGCAACCGACGCGGCATATTCAGACGGTGCGTTATGGCGACTATCACGCTTATCGTGAGCATCCGACCAAGCCGCTCGAACTTTATGACATCGTGCGCGACCCTGAATGCAAAACGAATTTATTTGACAGCAAACCGGCAGTCGTGAAAAAGATCGAAGCCTATATGCGCGCGGCTTCGACACCGAACGAATGGTTCATCACGCCGGGCGATACGCCTGAACAGATCAAGGCGAAAAAAGATCGCGGCAAGTTAAACCCCTTGCCACCGCAACAACGCGCCAACGGCATGACGCCGTTGCCGGGGCCGTCATACTGACTGCCTATTACAAACATCAAACTTTTCTGACAAATTTTTCTGAAAGGAAAATGAGGGAAAGGAAGATATTTTCTTTTCAAAGGAACCACCAATGAAATACGCAATCAGTTTATTCGTTGTGACGATGATGCTCGCGGTCGCGGCTTTCGCCCAGGTCACGGGCGTGGCTACGTTGCAAGGCGTCGTCAATGACAACGCGGGCGCAGTGCTCGCCAACGCCGAAGTCACCGTTAAAAATCTCGACACAGGCATCGCCGTCAAAGCGATGACGAACGATGCGGGACTCTATCGCGTCGCGGCATTGAATCCGGGCCGTTACAGCGTCGAAGCCAAAGCGAACGGCTTCGCTGTAGCGCGCGTGAACGAAACGCGATTGGAAGTCGGACAAACCGCGCGGCTTGATTTCAGCTTAAAAGTCGGAGGCGTCAACGAAACCGTCGAAGTCGCGGCACAGGCTACGTTGCTCAATTCAGAAACGACTGATGTAGGCCAAGTGATTGACGGCAAGCGCATCGTCGAGATGCCTTTGAACGGGCGCAATTATTTGCAACTCGCTCAACTCACGGCGGGCGTGTTGCCAGCAGGGAACAGTCGCACGTCAGACGAAGGCGGCTTTCTCGCGTTCGGCCAGCACACCTATCAAAACAATGTGCTGCTTGACGGCGCTGACAACAGTTCGCGCGCGAGCGGTGGCCCGCTGGGCTTCGAGGCGCAAGCCGTCAAGCCGCCCGTTGATGCCGTAGGCGAATTCAAAGTGCTGACCAACAACACGTCGGCGGAGTTCGGTTATTCGACGGGCGCGAAAGTGCTGGTGACGACCAAAGGCGGGACGAATCAGTTTCACGGTTCGCTCTATGAGTTTTTGCGCAACGACAAATTCGACGCGACGAATTTTTTCGCCAATCGTTCGGGCGCAAAGAAACCGGTGTTCAAACAAAATCAATTCGGCGGAACCATCGGCGGGCCGGTCATCAAGAACAAGGCGTTCTTTTTCATGAGTTACCAAGGCACGCGCCGCCGCATCGGGCAAACCTTTCTCTCGACCGTGCCAAGCCGCGACATTAAAGAGCGCGGCGATTTCTCGAAACAGCCTGCGGTGCGCCGCAACGTTTACGACCCGGCGACGCTGACGGGGACGGGTGCGACGGCGACCAAGCAACAGTTCGCAGGCAACATCGTGCCGCTCAATCGCTGGGACTCGGTGGCGGCGGCAATTCTTAAACTTTATCCCGACCCCAACATCGCCGGACGCGAGAACGACACGAACAACTATTTCTTTTCGCCGAGCGCCAAAGACGACGCCAATCAATGGGACTGGCGCGGCGATTACAACTTCAGCGAGAAGCATCGGTTCTATGCGCGCTATTCCAAACGCAATCAAACCAAAATTGATCCCGGCCCGTTGCCGCTGCCGGCGGACGGCGGTTTGTGGACGACGACCGTGTTGCCTGGACAGAACGCAGCGGCCAATTTGAACAGCACGTTCGGCGCGACGATGACGAACGAAGCGCGTTTCGGCATTACGCATTTTCCGACGCGCTTTGACATTCCTTACGACTCGAATCTCAACGCGCAATTCGGCATCAAGAATGCGCCGGGCGATAAATTCGGTGACGGACTCGATCACGGCTGGTCGCGTTTTACGCCGACGGGCTATGCCGAAATCGGCGCGCGCAGCTTCTGGCCGAATATCAACAAGCTCGACAATCTCACGCTGGCCGACACCTTCACGTGGTTGCGCGGAAATCACACGC
>JABFSD010000116.1 GCA_013140935.1 Acidobacteriota bacterium | reverse complement strand
CGTCAACGCTTCGCGCGAAACCGCGCTGCCGTCATAAGTGCCGTCGTTCGCACCGCCGGTTTTCCGCAACGTAGCGCCAATGAGAGAAACGTTGTTGAGTTGCGTCCACGTCACGTCGGGCGAACTCTGCGCCGCCGCCGCTTGCGTGACGGTGAAGGTTTGCCCTGCGATGGTCAGCGTACCGGTGCGTTGCGCGCCCGTGTTGGCTCCGGCGGCATAAGCCACTGTGCCGTTGCCATTGCCTGCCGCGCCGCTCGTAACCGACAGCCACGTCGCATTGCTGGTCGCCGTCCACGCGCAACCGCCGGGCGCAGTGACCGCCACCGTTCCCGTCGCGCCGCTGGCCGGAGCCGAAGCGTTGGTCGGCGCAATCGCATAACTGCATCCGCCCGTGAGTCCGCCGAGTTTGGCTTGCGTGACTTCGCCGTTGAGCAAGCTGAACGCGGCTACGGCCTTGAGTGCGCCGCCGGTCGTAGCGTTGCCGGTCAGAATGATGTTGACGTTGTGGCTATAACGCGCGCGGCCATTCTCGACCGTGATGCGAAACACATCGCCGATCTTGTAACGCACTTCGCCGAGGTAAACGCCGCGTTCTTTGAATTCGGCCACCGGGCCTTCGCTCAGGTTGACGTAAAAATCCCACGTCGTGAAACTGAGATTGCTCGGCGTATCGGTCAAGCCGGTTTGCCGTTCGACATCAGCGCCACCCACCGTGAATTCGTAATAACCGTTGTTTGAGAACGATTGTGTCGAGACGCCGCTGCCGTCATAGGTGCCGTCGTTGCGCCCGCCGGTCTTGCGAATCGTGCCGCCGGTCGCGGTCGTATTCACGAGGCTCGTCCAGATGACGTCCTGCACGTTGCCGCCGGTAGTCGTGCCTGCTTGACTTACCGTAAAGTTCTGTCCGTTCACGGTGATGACGCCTGAACGCGCGGCACCTGAGTTCGGCGCTGCCAGATAAGTGAAGGTGCCGGTTCCAATGCCCGAACCGCTACTCGTAACTTGTAACCATCCTGCTGCGGGCGAAGCCGACCAGGCGCATCCGGCAGATGTGTTGACGGTTACGGTACCGTTGCCGCCGCCCGCGCCTACGTTCGCACTCGTCGGGTTGATGGAATAAGTGCAAGTGACAGTGGCCGCAGCTTGATTGATGGTGAAAGTGAGCGAGCGCGTGCCGCTCGCATTTCTCACCGTAATGGTGCCGGTACGAGCTGCGCCTGAATTGGCAGTAACGGTGTAAATCAGTCGTCCGCTGCCTCCCGTGTCATCGCGTCGCGCGGTGATCCAGGTGTCGTTGACGGTGTAAACATATCCACAAGAGGTGTCTAAACTGTTGGCTCCTGTGTTGATGCTGATGGTTCCCGTTCCACCGCTGGCGGGAACCCCTGCACTGGTCGGATTCAGTGACGTTAGTCCTGCGACGACCAAATTACCGGGAGCGTTGGTTGAGGTGGCTGTGCCGCAAGCATTCCTGACTTGCACTGAATAATTACCGGCCTGAGCGAAACTGGCTGACGCCGAGCCATAACTGGTGCCGGTCGCGCCGGAAATCGCCACCCCGTCTTTAAACCATTGATAGGAAAAAGGGCCGGTTCCTGACGTGACGGTGGCCGTAAAATTCCAACTTGCCTGTTCACAAATTCTCAAAACGCCGGGCCCAATGTTCACGGCAGGGGGAACGCAAGTCGGCGTGCCCGCTGCTTGATTGATCGTAAAGGTGAATCCCGCAATCGTGACCGTGCCGGTGCGGGCTGCTCCCGTGTTCGCCGCAACGGCCACCCCGCCGACGCCGCTGCCTACAAATGAAGAAGGCCCGTTCACGGTGAGCCACGCAGCGTTGCTGACAATCGTCCAGGGGCAGCCGGCGCCGATGTTGATGTCAATGCCGACAACGGTGGCGGCCGCCGCGACGTTGACGCTGGTTTGCGACGGATTCACCGCGCAACCGCCGCCGCTGATGTTGCCCATGCGCGCGGCGCTGATTTCGCCACCGAGCAAACTGAAGCTGGCGCTGGCATACATCACTGTATTCGTGGCTGTGGCGCTGCGCACTCGGAACACGCCGTTGTGGCTGAACTCGGCGCGTCCGTTGACCAGCGTAATGCGAAAGGTGTCGCCGGCGTTATAGGCTACGTCGCCCAGATAAACGCCGCGTTCGCGGAATTCGGCAAAGCCGCCTTCACTTAGGTTCACGTAAAAGTCGAACGTATCGAAAGCCGTGTTGGCGGGCGTGTCAGTCAGTCCCGTGACGCGCTCGACGTTGGCCCCCGTGGCTTTGAATTCGTAGTAACCGTTGCTGGTGATGGTTTGTTGCGAGACGGCGTTGCCGTCATAAAACCCATTGTCGGCTCCGCCGGTTTTGCGCAGCGCGTTGCCCGCGAGCGTGACGTTGACGAAGTTCGTCCAACGCACGTCTTCATCAACCATTGGGGCCATAGCGGCTTGGGTGGAGAGTGAAGTAGTGAAACGTGGAGTCGAGGTGAGGCTTAGGAAAGTGCCTAAAGCCAGAAGCGAGAGTAAGGAGATGCGCGCCATGCGCTGCCCAAGCGTTTTCATGAAATTCCTCCGGGTGGACGTGGGAAGCTCAGAAGGATGCGTGGCGAAACAGGGTCATCGTATTTCAGGCCGTGTTCGGGAAAGATGGGTGTGTCTGAGCGCGCACCCAGTTACCGAACACGTGAGGGGGAGTCGGTATCTGCAAATGAGACAGGGAATATTGTTTTATGAAGGGCGCATCCTAGAGGAGCTATTGTTGCCTGTCATCGGTACTTGATGCTGGTCATGGCGAGCCAAACCAAGTGGAAGGTGAGAAGTGAGATCAGGCTGTAAGGATCGCTAACCCATTGGCAGTTGTGTGCGATTCGCCCAGCTTCGATAACCACGAAATTTACGCTATGAATCAAAAACGCCCGCAGCGAAAGCCATTGCACCGTAACGCTAATTACGCTAACCGGTGAATAACGACTCACGCTTACGAGCGTTTGGTGGTCATCCGCAACAGTGATGGCAGTGCCAAGACTATTGGTTCGGAATCGCTGATTGAATCTCGACGCTGTTGCTCGACAACGTGGTTGAAAGCGCGCGCTGCAACTCGGCCACTGCTTTCGTGTAATCAGTCAAGGCCCGCAACTCGCGCCCGCGCGCGGCTGACAAAGCATTCTGCCGATCCAGCACGAGAAAGTTCGTAGATTGCCCGGCGTCAAACTTGCGCTGTTCGCTGGCGTATTGCAGTTCGGCAT
>JABFSD010000227.1 GCA_013140935.1 Acidobacteriota bacterium | reverse complement strand
ACTTGTGATTGCGCGACGGTGTCGGGCGGGCCGCATTCGATGACGCGCCCGTCGTGCAAGACGGCGATGCGGTCGGCGATGCGCAGGACAAAATCTAAATCGTGTTCGATCAGGATGACGGTTACGCCCGCGTCGCGCACCAGATGTTGAATGACTTCGCCGATCTTTTCGCGTTCGGCGGTGGTCAAGCCCGCTGTTGGTTCGTCGAGCAATAAGACTTCGGGTTTGTTCGCAATTGCCGTCGCAAGATCAAGCCCTTGTTTGACGCCGTGCGCCAGTTCGCGTGCGGGGCGATGCAAATGTTCCTGCAAGCCTGCGACATCGAAAAGGCGCAAGACCGAAACGGGAACCTCAACGGATTGGCTGCGGCTGCGAATCGAAGGCAGCTTGCCGCGTCGCGTAGCGAGAATCATCGTTTCAGCCGCTGTCAGCGCGGGAAAGAGCGCAGGCGTTTGAAACTTGCGCCCCAGCCCGGCGCGTACGAGGCGAAACGGCGCAGCGCCTTTTTGTTTAACTGATTGTGTGAGCGTTAAATCAATCTCGCCGGTATGCCCCATCCTTCCGTCAGTCAGGATGTTCAGCAACGTAGACTTGCCTGCGCCGTTGGGGCCTACGATGCAAAGCAATTCGCCTTGATGGATTTCGAGATCAATGCCGCGCAGCACTTTCAACGCGCCGTAAGCAAACTCGACGTTGCGGAATGTTAGCGCGTTGGCAGTGAGGGGAGCGTGAGCGACCTGCGCTTCGGCATTAGGCGCGCTTTGGATGCTCAGGTTGCTCACGCTCCCCTCACTGCCTCCAAAGACTCGCCGCAACACTCGCCCCAGCGGCGCGATGATTCCTTCCGGCAACAAGACTACGACCGCGACGAATAAAGCTCCCAACAGCAACTGCCATTGAAAGGGAAACTGTTGATTGAGTTGCGGGCCGATCAGGTTAATCGCAATCGCGCCGAGCGCGGGGCCGATGATCGTGCCGCGTCCGCCGATGGCGACCCAGACTAAAATTTCAGTAGCGAACAAAAAGCCGAACAGCGGCGCAGACACCAAGCCGAAGATCATCGCGTAAAGCCCGCCCGCAAAGGCCGCCAACGCTGCGCCTAAAGCAAAGACCAAAATCTTGACGAGGTTTACATCGTAGCCGAGATAGCTCGCGCGCCGTTCCTGATCGCGGATGGCGATGAGCAGCAAGCCGAAATCGCTGCGTACAAAAACCAGTGCGCAGGCAATCACAGCAGCCAGCACAATCGCCGCGACGTAATACCAAGCGGTTTGCGATACGTTGGGCAAAGCGAACCCGAACAGGCCGTTCTCTCCGCCCGTGATGGGCGGGAATTGAATGTAAGCCGTTTGCACCGCCGCCGATAAAGCGAGGCTGACGATAGCGATGTAAAAATGCGATGAGCCGCGCGTCGAAAACGAATACCACGCAACGAGCGCCGCGACAGCAGCAGACACCAACACACCAATGAAAATCGCGGCGAGATAAGTCAGCCAGCCGCCGTTGACGCTCGTGACCATGCCACTTTCAGATACGGTCGTAGTCATCATCCTACAGCCAGCGCGCCCGTGCCGAACCAGAGCGAATGTCCCAAATTCAAAATGCCTGTGTATCCCCAAATCAGATCGAGGCTGATTGCCAGCACCGCGTAAAGAAAGGCTTGTGTCAGCAAATAAACAACGAATTGATCGTTGAGCAACGGCGCGCTGAGAACGGCGGCGGCAATGACGATCACCAAAGCCGTGCGGAGGTTTAGCTTCGACGCCATACCAAGCCCTCCGGGAAAAAGCGCAACAGCGCGACTGCCATCACAATGACCGCGACGACGGCGTAAATCGGATTGGCATAAAGCGCGAAAAGCGTTTGCGTCATTGCGAGAATGGAACAGCCTACGACTAAGCCGGCCAGCGTTTTGCCTGAGAGCAGCACGGCGAGAAAGGCGGGAACCATCACCGTCACGCCGTAATTCGGATTGATGCTTTGCAAGGGGCCGAGCAATGCGCCTGCGGCTCCGGCCAACGCCGCGCCCAACACAAACGTGATTTGCCGCACGCGCGTAGTGTTGATGCCTACGCCTTGCGCGAGCTGTTCGTTCGCCATCACCATTCGCACGATCAAGCCCCATTCGGTGAATCGCACGATCAGATAAAGACCGAATACCAACAGCGCCGTGACCAGCAAGATCATCAAGCGATAAGCCGAATAACCGAGCCACACTTTTTCAACCAGCGGCGCGTTGAGCGTTTGCGGCCCGCGTCCATAAGCCCACGAGATGGCTTGCACCACCATCAACGAAATCCCCCACGTCGCCAAAATCGTATCGAGCGGACGCCCATACAATCGCCGCACCACGAGCCATTCGACGACCGCGCCTAACAACGCAGCACTCGCCGTACCCGCCAACATCGCCAGCCAGATGTTGACACCTGATTGCCAGACGGTGACGGTGAGATACACGCCGACGGCCATGAATCCGGTGTGCGCCAGATTGACGACATCCATCAAACCGAGGATAAGCGCCAGTCCCAGCACAATCAGAATCAGTGTTCCGGCAGCGGTGATGAGATCGAGAGCTAGGTGCATGTGAGCAGCATGTAGTACCGGCTTCAGCCGGAATGTCTCGGCAATCAAGACATTCCGGCTGAAGTCGGTACTACGAACATCAATCAATTTTCTTTTTGGAGACGTGCCAGTTTTTGTCTGTGCATAGGCCGCACTTTTCACCGACAAACATCTTCGCCGCTTGCTTGTCGCCTTTGAGACGCCAGTTGAGATAGGCCACGGCGACCTTGCCGAATTCGCCGCCGTTGAGTTCGCGGTATGTACCGCTGTGTCCCACTTGTTCGCGCCACGCAAAAAACGCAGGCACGCCATTCGTCTTTTCGAAATCGTCTTTGGCGTTGGGATGGGCTACGTCGCTGGGGTCGCCGTTGAACCAGGCGATGGGCGCGTGCAATTTGTTGAGGTGATCTTTCGGCACCCATTCCATCGCGGCGGATTGATTGGGAATCAGTCCGCTGTTCCATGAAATCGTCATCGTTACGCGCGGGTCGAGCGAAGCCTTGATCGCTTGCACGCCGCCGCACGATTGCCCCATCACGGCGATTTTCGTGGTGTCGAGTTTGCCGAAATAGCTGCTGCCCTTGCGCGTATTCTCTTTGATCGCCCAATCAATCGCGTCAATCAGTTGCGACGACATCGTAGCGGGCGCGCTGCGAGCGGGCGCGGGCGCAGGCGTCGCG
>JABFSD010000777.1 GCA_013140935.1 Acidobacteriota bacterium | reverse complement strand
GCACTCTCGGTCGGCGCGCGCAAGAAACTCAGGCTACCGAGCAAGTTCGACATGCGGTTTTCCAATCCGCTCGAGGTGCATAAGCTCGCTGCGGAATTCCCGGCGGCTCGTTTCATCGTTCCGCATTTCGGCGCGGGGCTTTTCCGCGAAGCATTGCTGCTCGCCGACCTTTGCCCCAACGTTTATCTCGATACGTCGAGCAGCAACAGTTGGATGAAATATGAAGGGCTTGAGCTGGCAACGGTGTTTCGCCGCGCGCTGGCTGTAGTGGGGCACGAACGCTTGCTGTTCGGCTCTGATTCATCCTTCTTCCCGCGTGGCTGGGTGGCAGAGGTATTCAACCAGCAATGCGACGCACTGCAACAAATCGGTGCGACGGATGCGCAAGCGGCTGCGATTTTCGGCGGGAACCTGCGACGCTTATTCAAACAGTAAATCTATGCCTACGATTTTTGCGCATGCAGTGATCGGCAGCGCCATCGCCAAACTCGCCGCGCGCGAAACGATTCATCCGCGCACCGTCATCGCCTGTAGCCTGCTGGCAATACTGCCTGATGTGGATGGATTATTTTTCGGACGCATTCCTTATGCGCATCTGTTCGGCCATCGCGGCCTTACGCATTCGCTCTTGTTCGCTGTTATTGCGGGTTTGCTCACGGCGCTCTTTTTCATCTGGCGCGGATGGATTCAACGCGTCGAGTGGTTGGTTTATTCGTTGCTGTTCGCGCGGGCTACGGCGTCGCACGGCGTACTTGATGCCTTCACCAACGGCGGCCTCGGCGTAGCCTTTTTCGCGCCCTTCAACCCGACGCGTTATTTCTTCCCTTACCGTCCGATTCCGGTTTCGCCGATGACGGGCGCGGGCTTGCTCACGGCACGCGGCTGGCGCGTCATCGCGGGTGAATTGCTTTTGCTGTGGACGTTCGCCGCCGCCGTCTGGCTGTGGAAGCGCGACAGCGTATGGCGTTGCGTCTGGTCCGTCATTGGTGCGCTGATTGGCGTGTGGGCATGGCTCGCTTAACTTTTTTCGTGAGGTTCGTTTATGAGTGTGAGCGGTTTCTTCCAACAAATCTTCAACCCAAAACAAGTGAACGAGTGGCAAACCCAAGGGCTGCCGCTCGTCCTGATCGAAGACCTCACTAAATCTTTCCATAACGGCGCAATCACTACGCCCGTTCTCAATGGCGTAGACCTCACAATCAATGCGGGCGAATTCGTCGCCGTGCATGGGCCGTCGGGCTGCGGCAAGTCTACGTTGCTGGCGATTATGGGTTTGCTCGATTCACAAACGGCGGGTGTTTACTGCTTCAAAGGCCAACCGGTACAAAACCTGAAACCCGCCGAACGTGCCAAAGCGCGCAATCAAGACATAGGCTTCGTCTTTCAGAACTTCAATTTGATCGGCGACATGACCGTATTGGAAAACGTCGAACAGCCGCTGAGTTATATGAACGTCGCGCCGCGCGAACGCCGCGCACGCGCACTGGCTGCACTCGAACGCACCGGCCTCGCCGACCGCGCTAAACAACGTCCCAGCCAACTCTCAGGCGGACATCAACAACTGGCTTCGCTGGCACGCGCTATTGTTTGCAATCCAACGATGCTGTTGGCCGATGAGCCTACGGGCAATTTGGATTCGGCCAGCGGCGAGCGCGTGATGCAATTGATGCGCGAGTTGCACAGCGGCGGGACTACGATTTGTCTGGTGACGCATGATGACCGTTTTTTGCATCTGGCTGATCGCCGCGTAGCGATGCTGGATGGCAAGATGGTGCAGGCTTGAAACATGCGAGGTGTGGCACGGGCTGCCAGCCCGTGCCACACTGCGCGTTACGGCACGACGCCGGTGAACACATAAGCCTGCGCCAACACGAGCAAGCCTACGAGAATCGCCAACGCTACGCTGTGAAAGAAAACGTAACGCAGGATCGGCCCTTCGCCGTCTTTCTGCCCCGTCGCCATGCTCGCCACCACGATGGATTGCGCGTCAATCATCTTGCCCATCACGCCGCCCGAACTATTCGAAGCCGCCGCGAGCAATGGCGATACGCCCAGACGCTCCGCCGTGATTTGTTGCAGGTTGCCGAACAGCACGTTCGATGACGTATCGCTGCCCGTTAAAGCTACGCCGAGCCAGCCGAGTATTGGTGAGAAGAACGGGAACAAAAAACCGGTACTCGCAAAGGCCAAACCCATCGTCGCATCCAGTCCGCCATAGCGCGTCGTGAATCCCAACGCCATCATCGCGGCAATCGTGACCAATGAAAGTTGCGCGCGTTTGAACGTACCCCAAAAGATTGCGAGCAAACGCGCCGGAGACAAGCCCAACACTGAGCCAGACACGATGCCAGTCAGCAACAACGCCGTACCCGTCGCCGACAACCAGTTCAACGTGAAGACTGCATCTTCGGCTTTGGGCACGGCTACGACCGGCGGAGCGCGCAAGACCAGTTTGTCGAGACCGGGAACAGGAAAGTTAAAAATCGAAAGACCGTTGAGAAAGGTTTTGAATTGCGGCAAGCCCCACAGGAAAACAAGTACGGAAAGAATGAGCCACGGCATCCACGCTTTGAGGGCTTTATCTATCGGCACGGCGGGCGCGGCTTTTTGCGCAGCGATGTCGGCTGCGGTTTCGTGTTCAAAGCGCCAGACCTTGCGCGGCTGCCAGACTTTCAACAACGCGACCAGCGAAAAGATCGAAGCCAGTGCGCCCGCGATGTCTACGACCCACGGGCCGTGATAATTGCTGACAGCGAATTGGACGATGGCAAAGCTCGCGCCCGCCGTTAAGCAAGCAGGCCAGACTTCGCGCATGCCTTTCCATCCGGCCATCGCCCACACCAGCCAAAACGGAATCAACAACGAAAAGAACGGCAACTGGCGTCCGACCATCGCGCTCAAGTCTTCAAGCGGCAGGTTCGTCACTTTCGCCAACGCAATGATCGGAGTACCCAACGCGCCAAATGCCACCGGCGCAGTGTTGCCGATGAGGGCTACGCCAGCCGCGAGCAACGGACGAAAGCCGAGTCCGATCAACATCGCGGCGGAAATAGCGACGGGCGTACCGAAACCGGCGGCACCTTCGATAAACGCGCCGAAGCTGAACGCGATCAACAGCGCCTGAATGCGGCGATCATCAGCGAGCGAAGCAATGGTCTGTTTGACGATCTCGAATTTCCCCGTCGTCACCGTGATGTCATAAACAAAGATTGCAGTGAGTACGATCCAGCCGATGGGAAACAA
>JABFSD010000613.1 GCA_013140935.1 Acidobacteriota bacterium | reverse complement strand
TTTCAGTTCCGCGACGAGTTCGTCGGGGTTTTGGTTCATCTCTTTGTCTGATTTGATCGGCCCCTCGGCTTGTTCTTCGAGGTCGGCGGCGCGTCCGTCCCAGAACTGGCGATGGTTATAGGCTGCGTTCCAAATCGTAGGCGCGCTGCGTTTGATGACCGCGCCGTTCTTGCGTTCGCGGCCTAGTCCCTCGCCGCCGAATCCCATAGATTGATCGCGCGCATCGCTGAAACCCATTTCAGGATGATGGCACGTCGCGCACGACATATCGTTTTTGCCCGACAGTATCGGATCGAAGTACAACAGTTTTCCTAACGCGACTTTGTCATCGGTTTGCGGATTATCGGCACGCAGCGCCATCGCAGGGAACGCGCGTTTCAACCCGCCGCTGCCTGGTTCGCCATTCGTGGGCGTATTGCCCGCTGGTAGGTCAGGCGCGAAAGGATACAACCCCATTGATAGCACTCCGGCAGAAAGCAATGCGACAAAAGCCGCCAGCAAGACGAAGATGCGTTTGAAACGTTTGGACGAAGGTTGTGAAACAGCCGTTGGTGCGAAAGTCGCGCTCATAGCGATGCCTCCTGCGGTCAGGGACTGACCTGATTGTTTGAGTTGTGTGAAACGAAAATCGAAGCGAAGTGGCGCAAGCATAGCCGATGGCTTACGTCCGGGTAAATGCTACTTACCGGAGAATTTTATGCAGACACCATCCCACGAAAAATTCTGTGACATTGTGATGAAAGGCGGCATCACCAGCGGCATCGTCTATCCGACCGCCGTGGCGAAGCTCGCCGAACACTGGTCGTTCAAAAACATCGGCGGCACTTCGGCAGGCGCGATTGCGGCAGCGGCAACGGCGGCGGCGCAGTATGGCAAACGCACGACGGGTAAAGATTCGTTTGCCGAATTAGCCGCCATCTCGACCTATCTCGCACAAAGCGACGTGCGTGGTGAAACGCGCTTGCACGCGCTCTTTCAACCGCAAGCCGCTACGCGCAAGGCTTACGCCGTAACGCTCGCGTTGCTCGAACGCAGCAAGTTCGGCGCGGCGCTCACCTTATTGCGTCACGATTGGCTGTGGGCGTTGATCGGAGCCTTGCCGGGCCTCGTGTTGATTGCCAAGTCGTGGTTGGTGACGGACATGGCTTTCACGATTTACGCGACCTTGTTGGGTTTGGTCGTGGCGTTTATCGGAGCAGTCGGCTTGGCGGGCTTGCGTCTGGTTCGCCAAGCGCAACGCGCCTTGCCTGCCAATGGTTATGGCTTTTGCAAAGGCTTTGCTCCGAATCGTCAAAGCGAATTGACCAATTGGCTTTACGCGCTGCTCAATCGGCTGGCGGACTTGCCTGAAAACGAACCGCTGACCTTCGGCCATTTGTGGGGAGACGACGAAAATGACCGCACGATCAATCTCGAAATGATGACGACCAATCTCACTTTTGGCCGTCCGCATCGCTTGCCGTTTGAACAGGGCGGATATTTTTATGATCCAACAGAATTCGCCCAGCTTTTCCCCGCGCCGGTCATTGAGTGGATGGCGCGTCATTCCGAGCCAGCCAAAGCGGAATACTGCGCGCCGCACTTACGCACTTTGCCGGCGGCGCAAGACTTGCCGGTGATCGTGGCTACGCGCATGAGTTTGAGTTTCCCGGTGTTGTTGAGCGCCGTGCCGTTGCACGTAGTTGATCGTTCGCGGCGTGGCGACGCTCCTGTGATCGAGCGCTGCTGGTTTTCCGATGGTGGAATTTGCAGCAACTTTCCCGTGCATTTCTTCGACGGCGTATTGCCCACGCGGCCTTCGTTCGCGGTGAATCTCAAACCGTTTCATCCTGACTTTCCGGCGCAACCGGTTTATATGCCGACCAGCAATCGCGGCGGGCTGTTGAGCGGATTCAATGCGATTGTTTCGACGGGCGACTTTCTCAAGTCCGTCGTCGGTGCGATGCAAAACTGGAACGACAACATGCAATTGCCGCTGCCCGGTTATCGCGACCGCATCGTTCACATCTGTTTAGACGAAGCGACCGAAGGCGGACTCAATCTCAACATGTCTGACGCCGTTATTCGTAAAGTTGCGGCACGCGGCGAACTCGCTGCCGCTGAGTTGATTCAACGCTATGCGATGAATGCGGCCCTCGAAACCAATTGGGACAATCATCGCTGGGTGCGGTTTCGCTCTACGCTGGCGCAACTCGAAACGCTGTTGCAGGAATTCCACGCGGCTTATGAACACGACCCGACTTATGCCGCAATGCTCGCGCGCGAAGACGATGCGCCGCCCAACAGCTATCGCTGGAAAACCGAAAAGCAATTCAAGTTTGCGGAAACCTTGATCGAAGAGTTGCTGACAGTCGCGCGCAAGTTGCAAGACCCCGCGACGCCCTCGTTGCAGGACGGCGCGCCGAATCCGATGCCGGAGTTGCGCGTGAGACCGAGGTTGTGACCGGCGGAACGGGGAGCGTTAGCGACCTGAGCATTCACAAGAAAACCCCATCCAGAAAAGCAAACGCTTCGCACTTCTGGATGGGGTTTTCTTGTGAATGCTCAGGTCGCTAACGCTCACCGTTCCGCATTAGCACTCGCTGTGGCAGAATCTCGCCACCAAATCACTGCTCACAACTTCGGAGAACACTCGTTATGAAATTGACTGCACGCCGCCGGTTCAGCGTTGCGCTCTATTGCCTGTTGGCATTGGGCGTCAGTTGGATGGGTTATCAACATTCGGCAGCGCAAACCCGCGCACCCAAACGCGCACCGCTTACCACGAACGTGCCGGTCGAACCGCGTCTGTTGCAAGCCTTGCGCTATCGCAATATCGGTCCGCATCGCGGAGGCCGTGTCACCGCCGTCGCGGGACATCGGCGGCAACCGCATACGTTTTATATGGGCGCGACCGGCGGCGGCGTGTGGAAGACGACCGACGCGGGCATTACGTGGGTGAACGTGTCGGACGGATTTTTCGAGACGCCTTCGATTGGCGCAATTGCTGTCGCCGAATCCGATCCGAACGTCGTTTACGTCGCCACGGGCAGCGGCGCGATTCGCAGCAACGTCATCCTCGGCAAAGGCATTTATAAATCGGTTGATGCGGGTCGCACGTGGAAGCATATCGGCTTGCGCGAAGCCGGACAGATCAATGATTTGCACGTACACCCAACGAACGCCAACGTCGCGTGGGCGGCGGTGCAGGGAAATCCTTTCGCCGACGGCCCCGAACGCGGCGTCTATCGCACCAAAGACGGCGGCGCGACGTGGCAGAAAGTTTTGTTCGTCAATAACCAGACGGGTTTTGTTTCTCTTGCTGTCAACCCGTCGAATCCGAATGAGATTTACGCCGGAGCGTGGCGCGCGCAACGCAAACCCTGGACGATCATCAGCGGCGGCCCGGCGGACGAAGGCGGCATTTATAAATCACTCGACGGCGGCGACAACTGGGTTCATCTCACGACAGGCTTGCCCACCGGACTCGTAGGCAAAGTTGATCTCGACATCAGCGTGGCCAATCCGCTGCGGGTTTACGCGATTCTCGAAGCCGACAAGGGCGAAGGCGGCGTTTACGTTTCTGAAGACGCCGGCGCGCAATGGAAACTGGTCAACAAGACCGGCAACTTGATTGCGCGGCCTTTTTATTACACCTACATCAACGCCGACCCGACCAACGCCGACGTGGTTTATGTGAACAATCTCGGTTTTTATAAATCAACCGACGCAGCGAAATCGTTTCGTCCGATCGCTACGCCGCACGGCGACAATCATCGGATGTGGATCAATCCCGACAACCCTGATGTCTTCATTCAATCGAATGATGGCGGCGCGAATGTGACGCTCAACGGCGGGCGCTCGTGGTCTACGATTTACAACCAACCCACCGCCGAGATTTATCAAGTCGCAGTAGACAATCAGTTTCCTTATCACGTTTACGGCGCGCAGCAAGACAACACTACGTTGATCGTGCCCAGCAAGCCGCCGACCGACGACGGCGTAGATGATCCGATTCAACTCTGGCGCAGCGGGCCGGGTTGCGAAACCGGGCCGATCATCCCTTCGCCGCGGAATCCGAAAATCGTTTACGGCGCGTGCAAGGGCGAGGTTTATCGCGGCAATCAAGAGACCGGACAGACGGCGAGTTATTGGGTGCATCCGCAAATCGTTACGGTCACAACCCGAAAGATATTTTGTATCGCTTTCAGCGCGTCTCGCCGATGGACGTTTCGCCGCACAATCCGCGCGTGCTTTATCACTGCTCGCACGTAGTTCATCGCTCAATGGATGAAGGCGTGACGTGGAGCGTCATCAGTCCCGACCTCACCGCGAACGAAGCCGACAAGCAAGTCATTTCGGGCGAACCGATCACCCGCGACATCACGGGCGAAGAGGTTTATTCGACGATCTATGCCTTTCGTGAAGCCGTGCGCGAACCCGGCGTACTGTGGTCAGGCGCGAACGACGGCCCGGTTTATGTGTCGCGCGACAACGGCAAAAACTGGAAGAACGTTACGCCCGCCGACTTGCCGCCGGGCGGACGCGTGCAAAACATCGAGCCTTCGCCTCATCGCAAAGGCGCGGCTTACATCGCGGTCTATCGTTATTTGTTGAACGACTGGCAGCCTTATCTTTACGCGACGGATGATTACGGCGCGACGTGGAAGAAGCTCACCGACGGTATTCCTAACGACAACCCCGTGCGCGTCGTGCGTGAAGACCCGGATCGTGAAGGCTTGTTATATGCGGGCACGGAATCAGGGATGTACGTTTCGTTCGACAGCGGCGCGCATTGGCAATCGTTGCAGTTGAATTTGCCCGTGACGCCGATCACCGACATTCGCGTACATCAACAAGACCTGGTGCTTTCGACGATGGGGCGTGCGTTTTGGATATTGGACAACGTGACGCCGCTGCATCAGTTGAGTGAAGAAGTGCAAGCGGCCAACGCTGCGTTGCTCGCGCCGCGTGCGGCCTATCGAACGCGTTACACGCCGATGGCGGCGCGTCCGGGGCAGCCGGAACATCCGCCCAACGGCGCGCATCTTGATTATGTCTTAGCCGCTGAACCGAACGGCGAACTCAAGCTCGAAATCCTCAAACTGGAAACTATAGACGCAACGAACAAAGTGATTCGCACCGTGACTGACAAAGCTCCGGCGCGACAAGGCGAGCGACCAAGCGGCGGCGACGGCGATCAGGAAATGCGCGGCCCCGGCAGAGGCGGCGGACAAGCGGCAGCGTTGAGTCGCAAGCTGGGGTTGAATCGTTTCGTGTGGGATTTGCGCTACGACAACAATGGGCCGTTGGTCGTGCCCGGTAAATATCAAATCAAACTTTCTGCCGGAGAGTGGTCGCAAACGCAAACGCTCACCGTCAAACTCGACCCGCGTTTGGCAAAAGATGGTGTGACACAAGCCGATTTAGCTGAACAACTCACCCTCAATTTGCAACTGCGCGACGTGATGGCGGACGCGCGCAAACTCGTACAGCAAATTGACGAAACGCTGAAACAGCCCGGCGGTTCTGAAGCGGCAACGGCGCGCTTGCGTGAGGTGCGCAAACAGTTAGTCACTGCGCCGGGCACTTATCCGCAACCGATGTTGATAGATCAGTTGCAATCGCTCTCGCGCATGGCGAACGGAGCCGACCGCAAAGTCGGACGCAGCGCCGTGCAGCATTTGCAAGTGCTGAAAAAACAATTGGCCGAGATGCAGCAGACCGTCGCTGCGGTCGCCCATTGATCGTTAGGAATGGCTCGAATTTAAGAGTGCCATTTCACCGCTGAGGCGCTGAGGTCTCGCGGAGTTACCGCAGAGGAAGCAGAGGGAATTTTCTTTTCTTCTCTGCGTAAACTCTGCGAAAGCCTCTGCGCCTCAGCGGTGAGAAGCGATCTGGCAGTTTTATTTTCAAGTCATTCCTTAGCAAGGAAACGAAAAAACTACATCGCGCTGGTTTGCGTAAATGCAACGGCAAACTAAGCGGGATTTTTGGTGATGCCATTCGGCATCTTGCCAGACCAGGGGTCGTTTGCTATTCTCCCGCGCTTGTTACGCAGCAATCAATCGCAAATAGAGCAAGTTATCGCCTGATAAAGGCCTGATGATGGTTTGATTTAGAGGAGAAAATTTCCGTAATGGCTTTAGCAAAGGAAACCACGGCTGGCATCATTGACCAGTTCAAACAGCACGCGGGCGACACGGGGTCGCCGGAAGTGCAGGTCGCGCTGTTGACCAAGCGCATCAATGAATTGACCGATCATTTCAAAACCCATAAGAAAGACAATCACTCGCGTCGCGGCCTGTTGAAAATGGTCAGCCAGCGCCGCAGCCTGTTGGATTATTTGAAAAAGTGCGACATCAACCGCTACCACGATCTGATTGGTCGGTTAGGTCTGCGCAAGTAAGCAAGAGTTTCAATTTGACGGCGTCTCCTTCCAACCACGAACGAGACGCCGTTTCTATTGTGTGCCGAACGTGACGGCGTTTGTCTTTTTCTGTCACCGATTGGGAAAGCCTGTACCCGCGACCGCATCTCGCTTCTGAACTGTGTCGCTTCCTTCTAACTTCAGGTTTTTCGCAGAAGTCTTCCAACGCCCTAGCATCACGCAAGCCGCGCCTCCTGTTCTGAAGGAAAAGCGCCCACGTGCATAAGAATTTCACCAGTACGATTCAAACCCGAAGAAACGGCTACCTCACGCAACGTGCGTGTGCGTAGCCTTTGTTGTTTAGCCGGTTGTTATTTGTCAGTTGTTAGTCGTCAGTCGTTTTCATCTGGAATCGTTGACCACTAACCACTAACCACTGGCTCTGTCGTTGAGAGGAGATAAATAAAAATGTTTTTGAAACAAGCTATTAACTTAGGTGGTCGTGAGATCACCATGGAAACCGGACGCATCGCCAAACAGGCTGACGGCGCAGTGCTGATCAGTTGCGGCGAGACGGTCATTCTGGTTTCCGCCGTATCCGCCCGCAAAGCCAAAGACGGCCAATCGTTTTTTCCGCTGACCGTTGATTACCGCGAATATGGTTACGCCTCAGGCCGCATCCCTGGTGGATATTTCAAACGCGAAGGCCGTCCGACGGAACGCGAAATTCTCATCTGCCGTTTGACCGATCGTCCGCTGCGTCCGCTGTTTCCCGAAGGCTATCTGCACGAAACGCAAATCATCTCGATGGTGATGTCGGCGGATAAAGAAAACGATCCTGACGTGCTCTCGATCACTGGTGCTTCGGCGGCGCTCTATCTGTCAGACATTCCGTTTCACACGCCGATTGCGGGCGTACGCGTCGGTTTGGTCGAAGGCAAATACGTCGTCAATCCGACTTATGAAGAGCAACGCGCTTCGGCCCTCAACCTCATTCTCGCGGGCAGCGAAGAAGCTATCGTGATGGTCGAAGCCGGTGCGAAAGAAGTCAGCGAACAGGTCATGGTCGAAGCCCTGCTGTTCGGCCACAACGAAATCAAGAAGCTGTGCCAGTTGCAACGCGCGATGGGCGAAAAGCTCGGCATCAAGAAACGCGAATTCATCACGCCCGCCATCAACGAAGAGTTGTTGGGCGAGATCGCCGCGAAATATACCGACTCACTGCGCGATGCGCTCGACGTGACGAAACACGGCAAGATTGAAAGCTACGCGAAAATTGCCGAACTCCACACCGAGTGCGAAGCCGGTTATCCCGCCGAAGAGCCTGCCAAACGCAAAGAGGCGGGCAAACTTTTCGACACGTTAAAAGAGCGCATCTTCCGCGATGACATTCTGAACAATCGCCGCCGTCCCGATGGCCGCAAGTTCAGCGAGATTCGTCCGATCACGATTGAGACGACGGTGTTGCCGCGTCCGCACGGTTCGGCGCTGTTCACGCGCGGCGAAACGCAAGCCATCGTCACGGCGACGTTGGGCACTTCGCAAGACGTGCAATATCTAGACAGTATCGAGTTCAGCGAGATCAAGCGCCGCTTCATTTTGAATTACAACTTTCCGCCCTTCTCGGTCGGTGAAACCGGACGCACCGGCAGCCCCGGACGCCGCGAAATCGGCCACGGCGCGCTGGCGCATCGCGCGCTCGAAGCCGTCATGCCCGACGACACCGAATGGCCTTATGTTGTGCGCGTCGTGTCTGACATCACCGAATCGAACGGCTCATCTTCGATGGCGACGGTGTGCGGCGGTGCGTTGGCGATGATGGACGCAGGCGTTCCGCTCAAAGCGCCGGTGGCGGGCGTAGCGATGGGCCTCGTGATGGAAGGCGGCAAATACGCCGTGCTAACCGACATCGCGGGCGCTGAAGATCATTACGGCGATATGGATTTCAAAGTCGCCGGTACGCGCGACGGCATCACTGCCTTGCAGATGGACATCAAGATCGGCGGCCTCAACGCTGCGATTCTGGCCGAAGCGATGGAACAGGCGCGCAAAGGCCGTATGTACATCCTCGACAAGATGGCCGAAGTGTTGCCGGAGCCGCGCGCTGAAATCAGCAAGTATGCGCCGCGCATCATCACGCTGATGATTCCGACCGACAAGATTCGTGATCTCATCGGCCCGGGCGGCAAGATCATTCGCGGCATCGTCGAACAGACGGGCGCGAAAATCGATGTGGAAGACAGCGGTCGCGTGAGCATCGCTACGGCGGATGGCGCAGCGGGCGCAATGGCGTTGCAGATGGTCAAAGACATCACCGCCGAAGCCGAACCGGGTGCGACGTATCTGGGTACGGTCACGCGCATCGTGGATTTCGGCGCGTTCATCGAAATCTTCCCCGGCACCGAAGGCCTGTTGCACGTCAGCGAAATCGCGCCCTATCGCGTACACGACGTGCGCGACGAACTGACCGAAGGCCAGCAAGTCCTCGTCAAATGTCTGGGCGTCGAAGGCAACAAGATTCGCCTGAGCAAACGCGCGCTGATGGATGGCGGCGAAGGCGGCGGCGAAGGTGGTGAAGAAGGCGGCGATGACGCAGGCAACCGCGAAGGCGGCGGCTATCGTGATCGTGACGGTGGACGCCGTGGCGGTGGCAGCGGCGGTGGCGGTGGACGCGACCGTCGTCCTAGCGGCGGTGGCGGCGGACGCGGTCGGCGGTAAGCGTCATCAAGTCACAGCAAAACAAAAGCACGATGGAACGAAGCCGTTTCATCGTGCTTTTGTTGTTTTTGGAATTGCGGTGCGAGTGAGTATCAGTTGCGCGCAATCGGTTGAAACAGTGCCGCTACCGGACAACGAAAGCCGGGCAGCAACGCGGGACTGGTCAGTTCGTCACCGGCTTGCAGGATGGTCACTTTGGTCAACGCATCGTAAATGCTGACGGTTTGAAGCTGCGGCGAAACCAACCAAACTTGTTGTACGCCCGCCGCGAAGTATTCCCTGATTTTCGTCTCGACCTCTTCGATTAAATCGTTAGGCGAGACGATTTCAACCGCGAGGTCAGGCGCAATCTTCCACGGGCCGATGGGGTCGCCTTCGGGCGGAATGCGCGCGGCGGTGACGAAAGACACATCGGGAATGCGTTCGCGCGGGCCGATGGTGAACGTAGCATCCGGGCCATAAACGGCTCCGAGATGATGTTCTTCGACAAACGTGTCCAATCTGGCGCTTAGTTTTACTCCAATGCGGCTGTGTCTTGCTCCGGCCATTTCTTTTACCTCCGCGTGTCCGTTGACCCATTCCAGTTGTTTTTCAGGATCAATCAAGGTGAAGGGCAAACCGAACGCTCGTGGTGCGACTTCGGGTTGGGGCGCGAGTTGTGTGGTTGCGGTCATGGTTACACTCCTTTCTGCTTTGCTATTTGATGGGGAAGCAATCGCATCTTACCGGCTTCAAGCCTGAACTGCCAGAACTCGAACCGGCTGCTTCAGTCCCAAACATATCGTTCATCAATCTCAACGCTGTGCTTTTTGCAGATCAACCGGTACTCATCCTGAAACGTGGATTTGCGATGATGATGTTTCTGATTGGCGAGGTAATCTTTCACCTTCACCAGCCCGGATTGGCTCACCGAAAACGCGCCGTAACCCGCCTGCCATTGAAACGCCTGATATAACTCGCCTTTGGTTTTGATCCATTTTGACGAACCGCTTTTCACGTCACCGACGACGTCAGCGATGGTGACGGTGCGCGACAACACGAAAAGCGCGTGTACGTGATCGCTCGTCCCGCCAATCAATAACGAAGGGCAATCCAATGCACGAAAAATGCCGCCCATGTAATCGTGCAAATCCGGTTCGATCTCAGGCGTGATCAAAGGCTCGCGGTGCTTCGTGCTAAACACCAGATGAATCAAAACCGATGACAATGATTGTGGCAT
>JABFSD010000537.1 GCA_013140935.1 Acidobacteriota bacterium | reverse complement strand
TTCAATCTCGACGACATCAACCTCGCACATCTGTTTTTGCGTCTGCACAACAACGAACGCGTGACAGTTTTCTTGAACGGTCGGCAGGTGCGGCAGGAAGGCGGCCATTCGCCTGGCTATCGCTGGTCGCCGCTCGGTGAGTTGGGCAAACTGGCGCTGCGCAAGGGCGAAAACGTGATCGCCGTCGTGTGCGAAAAAGGACAACACAAAACCTTTGTGGATGCAGGATTAGTCGAACTCAAACCCGCAAAGTGAGGAAATCGAGAGATGAAAAAATTCCGCTTCATAAACACTGGTTTATTTTTGTTGCTGGCGACGATGTTTGTTATGGCGCAACCACGCCAACGTCCGAATATCGTTTTAGTCCTGGCAGATGATCTGGGTTGGAAAGATGTCGGCTGGCAAGGCACTGATTTTTACGAGACGCCGAATCTTGACCGTTTGGCGAAAGCCGGAATGGTTTTTACCCAGGCTTATGCGGGCGCAGGGAATTGCGCGCCGAGTCGCGCGGTGTTGTTGTCAGGGCAATATGGCCCGCGCCACGGCGTCTATGCGGTCGAAAGCACCAAACGCGGCCCCGTCAACTTGATGCGGATGGAACCGATTCCCAACAAGAGTGGACTCGCGCCTGCGCAAGTGACGATAGCCGAGGCATTGAAGGCGGCAGGCTATGCGACCGGCATTTTCGGCAAGTGGCATTTGGGCGGCCCCGAAGGCGCGACGCCGAAAGCACAAGGCTTCGATGTCGTCTTCGATTCGCGTCCCAATCCCAACCAACGCCGCGATGAACCCGAAGACCCGAAAGGGGTTTATTCATTGACTCGCGCGGCGACAACCTTCATCGAATCGAATAAGGACAAACCCTTTTTCACTTACGTCGCGCATCACGCGATTCACGTGGCGCTCGAAGCGCGTCCTGCTTCGTTGGCGAAATTCAAAGCCAAACAACCCGGCGCGCAACACAAAGCCGCGTTGTATGCGGCGTGTCTTTACGATCTTGACGACGGCGTAGGGCAGTTGCTCGCCAAACTCAAAGAACTCGGCCTCGATAAAAACACCTTGTTCATTTTCACGTCAGACAACGGCGGCACACAGCAATCGTCGCAAGAGCCCTTGCGCGGCAACAAAGGCGCTTATTACGAAGGCGGCATCCGCGAGCCGTTCATTGCTTATTGGCCCGGCATAATCAAAGCAGGTGCGACCAACTCGACGCCGATTCACAACGTAGACTTTTATCCCACGTTTTTAGCCGCCGCCGGAGCGAGCATTCCATCAACGCTGGATGGCGAAAGCCTGCTGCCGTTGTTCAAAGGCAGCGGCAAGCTCAAACGACAAGCGATCTATTGGCACTTTCCTGGCTATCTGGATGATCCCGTGATGCGCGGACGCGACCCGGTGTTTCGCACGCGTCCGGTGAGCGTGATTCGTAAGGGCGAATGGAAGCTGCATCTTTATCACGAAGAGTGGCTGCTCGATGGCGGACGCGAAAAGCTGGCGACGAACAATGCCGTCGAGCTTTATCACATCGCTTCCGACATCCAAGCAGACGATGGGGAACGCAACAATGTGGCGAACACCATGACTAAGAAACGGGATGAATTGTTGAACGATTTGCTCAAGTGGTTTCAGACGGTCAATGCGCCGTTGCCCCGCGAACGCAATGCGGCTTATGCACCCAAATGAAATTACTGTGGATTGAAGCCTGTGGCGCGGCGAAAGGCTTCAACGTGCTTGCCGTCCTTTTTCGCCGCACGGCTTCGCGCAGCGGCATTGCACTCTTTCGGTTGAGCGGTTCAAATTACGGTTATGCAGTCTTTTCGTTTGTTTTATGCGCGTGTGCGTAAACATCACTTTTCTGGAGAATCACATGAAAAATTCCGTTTTGCTTTTCTTGCTACTGTTGCCGTTGACGGCAGCGGCACAAACTCCACTGTCGGCGGAACATCAAATTGCTTCTGCCATTCAAGCTGCGCCGGAAGAGATGCGCGCGGGCGCGGCGGTGCTGGGTTACGGCGCTGACGGCAAGCTGGCCGAATTGCGCAAAGGCACGAATGAATTGGTTTGTCTGGCGGATAATCCGAAAGACACGACGTTCAGCGCCGCTTGTTATCACAAAGACCTCGAACCCTATATGGCGCGCGGACGCGAGCTCACCGCACAAGGCGTCACGGGCGGCAACCGCAACGCCGAATACCGCTGGAAGGAAATCAAGGAAGGCAAGCTCAAGTTTCCTAAAGAGCCGCGCATGCTTTACGTGTTGTCGGGCAAGGGCTACGACGAAGCGAGCGGCAAGGTTACTGACGGCGTAGTTCGTTGGGTGATTTACGTGCCCAATGCCACGGCGGAATCAACGGGCTTGTCTACGAAATCGAAACGCGGCGAACCATGGCTGATGGATGCGGGTACGTTGGGCGCGCACATCATGATTACACCGCCGATGAAATAGTTGAATGCAGGTTTCTTAACGATGATGAGACATTTGATTTGGATGCTGTGCCTGCTGGCGCTGTGCGTTGGAATGGCGAACGCGCAAACCTCCGCGCCGGTGGCGAGTGTGGTGCGTGAGCGTTATACGAAATATGAATACCTCGTGCCGATGCGCGATGGCGTGCGGTTGTTTACGCAAGTCTATACGCCGAAAGACACGTCGCAGCGTTATCCGTTTTTGCTGACGCGCACGCCTTACAGCGTTGCGCCGTATGGCGTAGACCAATATCGTGAACGGCTCGGCCCTTCAGAGCATTTCGAGAAAGAAGGATTCATCTTCGTTTATCAGGATGCGCGCGGACGCTATCTGTCTGAAGGCGAGTTCTCGCAGGTGCGTCCGCACGTGCCGCGCAAAGCAAGCAAGCGCGACATTGACGAGAGTTCCGACACTTACGACACGCTCGAATGGCTGTTGCAAAACGTACCCAATCACAACGGCAAAGCGGGTATGGTCGGCGTCTCGCAACCGGGCTTTCACGTAGCGGCGAGTATGATTGACACGCATCCCGCGTTGAAAGCCGCTTCGCCGCAAGCGCCCACGGCGGACTATTACTTCAACGACGATGTCTATCACAACGGCGCTTTTATGCTGGCGGCGAATTTCGGTTTTTATGCGAATTTTCGTCCGCGCAAAGGCGCACCCGTGCCGCCGGGGCCGCGTGTGGCTTTCGATTACGGCACGCCGGACGCTTATGACTTGTATTTGCGTCTGCCGCCGCTGGCCGAAGCCAATGCGCGCCTGATGAACGGCGAGGCGACTTA
>JABFSD010000047.1 GCA_013140935.1 Acidobacteriota bacterium | reverse complement strand
CGCTTGCCCAACGTCAACAGTTCGCGCCCGCCGTTGCGGCTTTTCGTGAAGCCGTGCGGCTCAAGCCTGATTGGCCCGAAGCGCATTTCAATCTGGGATTGGCTTTACAAAACAGTGGGCAACTCAACGAAGCCTTGTGGGCCTTTCGTGCGGCGTTGCAACTTGAGCCTGATTGGGCGGCGGCGCACTCGGCCTATGGTTTTGCGTTGGGGCAAAACAACGATCTCAACGGCGCAGTGGCTGAATTCGAGCGCGCATTGCAACTCGATCCGAACTTGCACGAAGCGCACTTTCGCTTAGGCGTAACGCGTTGGCTCACACAACAGTACGAAGCCGCGTTGCCGTCTTTGCGCGCCGCCGTGCGACTCAAGCCTGACCATCTCGAATCGCGTTTTTATTTGGGCAAGACCTTGCAACAAACCGGTGCGCTGACTGAAGCGATTGCGGAACTCGAACGTGCCGTAACGATGGCTCCGCGCGCAATGGATGCGCACCTTGCGTTGGGCGCGGCGTTGTTCGCCGATGAAGATTACGACGCGGCGTTAGTCGCTTTGCGCAAGGCGCTGGCACTCAATCCGAAATCAGTCGAAGTCTTGAATCAAATCGGCCTTTGCCACTTTCAGAAACGCGAAGCCGATCCCGCCCAGGCCGCGTTTCAAAAAGCGTTAGCCCTCGCACCGAATGATCGCGCTGCTTTGCACAATTACGGATTGGCGTTGTTGCAAAAGTCTGATTACGCGGCGGCGGTGATGAACTATCGCAAGTTGCTCAAGCTCGCGCCGGACGACGCCGAGGCGCATTACAACCTCGGTCTGGCGTTGAAGTATCAAGACGATTTTGCCAATGCGGTCGCGGAACTGCGGCGCGCGTTGGAACTGCAACCGCGTTTGCCCGAAGCCCATTACTCGCTAGGCGTCACACTGATGCAGCAGGGCAAGTTGCCCGAAGCGATTGACGCCTTTCGCAACGGCATCGCGGTCAAACCCGATTGCGCTGAGGCTTGGTATACGTTGGGCACGGCGTTGCAACAGCAAGGCGATTTGGCGGGCGCGGTCATCGCTTTCAAACGGGCGGTTGAACTTGCGCCTACGAGTCCGCAAATGCGTAACACTTTGGGCACGGCACTCAGGCAGGCCGGAGATAACGAAGGCGCGCGGCGTGAACTCGCCGAAGGCGCGCGGCTGAACAAACTGAAATCCGATAATCAAGCGGCGACGTTTGCTACGAACACGGGCGCACAACGCTTGAAGCAAGGACAATTGGCTGCCGCCCTCGAACGATTCCAAGCCGCGCTGAAACTCGATCCGAATTACGCCCCGGCGCATTACCAATTGGGTTTGGCATTGCTCAAACAAGGCAAGCAAGCCGAAGCGCAAGCGGCGTTTGCCAAAGCCCAACAATTGGATCGTCATCTGAAACCGCC
The DNA here is from genome assembly GCA_013140935.1 of Acidobacteriota bacterium. GTDB lineage: Bacteria > Acidobacteriota > Blastocatellia > RBC074 > RBC074 > JACPYM01. The sequence continues at coordinate 1,831 of JABFSD010000047.1, read as the reverse complement.
GAAAAGCTAAGGTTCGTATGCGCAGGGAAATTTTATCGGTGGTATTTCAAACCCGTTGCGCGTGCGGTTCGACGCTGGACACGGAAGGCACATTAACTTATGGCAAGCCTTCGATTGCGCAATATCCGGCGCTCTCACAAACGCTGGGCAAGTATTTGGAAGCCGCGCTTTACGGTAAGCTGTTGGCGCAAGAGGCGTTGGATAAGGCTGCGAGCGAAGTGAATGCCCTATTGCGAACAGGAGGAAATTGAGAAGATGGGGAAACAGATAACTCGAAAACACTCTCAGATAAACCTTTTGGTTTGCTTGCTCTTGTTCAACGCTTGTTCATCAGCGCCTCAACAAACGCCATCAAGTAATACAACCTCAACGCCGCGTGTAACAGCAACGGAATACCCAAGCCCGACGCCAAAACTGTCTCCCGACAAAAAACTGACGCTTTATATCCCAAAAGATTTTTGGGTAGACCTATTCTTTGAGGCTATCAACGAGCGAGCCAACAAAGCGGGGTTATCGCCGCTAAAAACTTCAACTCTGCCGGATGGCGATTTGGAGTTGCGGGTTTGGGACGGTTTCGGCGTGACCTTATTGAATGGCTTTGTTTTGAAGAAAAAAGCAGGGCAATGGTCGGCCATCAAATTGATATGGGGAAGAGACGAGAAGAAAACCGAAAGAGTGGTGGCGCTCAATCACGGTGTGGCTGAACCCGCTGGAGGTTGGGATAAATTCTGGCAGCAACTTGTTGATGAAGGGATTCTGAGTTTACCAGATGCTAGCCAGATTGATTGTGAGCCTAGCGTACTCGACGGAACTTCTTGTGTCGTCGAACTCAATCTAAAGGGAGTTTACCGAACCTACAAATACGGTAATCCAGATTATGCAGAGTGTGCAGAGGCGAAAAAAATGATGAAGATTGCCTGCCAGCTTTTCGGCAACATGTGTGGGGAGAGTAAACAATGAGCCAAACAACAAAAGCCTTTCGCGTCTTATCCACTTTTCGAAGGGTTGCCTTGTTACAACTCGGAGTGGTTGCCTTTGCTAGTGTGCTGCTACAGATTTCTGCCCAAACGCAAACTGCTACTTACGACGAACCCTATCGCCCGCAATTTCATTTCACGCCCGCCCAAAACTGGATGAACGATCCGAATGGATTGGTCTATTACAAGGGCGAATACCATTTGTTTTATCAGTACAATCCGTTCGGCAATTCGTGGGGGCATATGAGTTGGGGACACGCCGTCAGCCGCGACCTCGTTCATTGGCGGCACCTGCCTGTAGCCCTCGCCGAAGAAAACGAAGTCATGATTTTTTCGGGCAGCGCCGTGGTTGATTGGCAAAACACCAGCGGCCTTTGTCGCAACCCTGACCCCCAAGACAAGTCGTGTTTGATTGCGATTTATACGGGACATATCGAGAAAAGTGCGACGCGCGCACGCAGCGAATCGCAACATCTCGCCGTGAGCAATGATCGCGGGCGTACGTGGCAGAAATACGCAGGCAATCCGGTATTGGATATTGGTTACGGCGACTTTCGTGACCCAAAAGTGATTTGGCACGCGGCGACGAAACAATGGGTGATGGTCGTCTCGCTGTCGAAAGAACAGAAAGTGCGCTTTTACGGTTCGCCCGATTTGAAGCAGTGGAAATTGCTCAGTGAATTCGGTCCGGCTGGTGTCAAGAACGACAAAATGCTGTGGGAATGCCCCGACTTGTTTGAATTGCCGATTGCCAATCAGCCCAGCAAAAAGCGTTGGGTGTTGATCGTCAACATCAATCCCGGCGGCTTCGCGGGCGGTTCGGGCGGGCAGTATTTCATCGGCAAGTTTGACGG
>JABFSD010000585.1 GCA_013140935.1 Acidobacteriota bacterium | reverse complement strand
GGCTACGGTGAGCGCGGCCAGCTTTGCGGGCAGTGCCATCACGCCCGAAGCCATCGTCTCTTCGTTCGGCACGAATCTGGCGACGACGACCGAAACCGCGAAACAAACGCCGTTGCCGACGACGCTCGGCGGCACGCGCGTCTTCGTCCGCGATAGTTCCGGCGTCGAACGCCAGGCCCCGCTGTTTTTCGTTTCGCCGGGACAGGTGAACTTTCAGATTCCGGTCAGCACGGCTCCAGGTGAAGCGATGGTCACGATCATCAATGGCGGCGGCACGGCTTCGATTGGGTTTATGCGTGTGAGCGGCGTTGCGCCCAGCGTCTTTACTTTCAGCGCCACCGGCGCGGGTGCACCGGCAGGTTACGTCCTGCGCGTGCGCGCTAACGGCGCGCAAGTGACCGAACCGCTCGCCCAATACACGGGCGGCCAATGGGTGACCTTGCCGATTGATGTGAGCAATACGACCGAGCAGGTGTTCCTGGTGCTTTACGGCACGGGCTTCCGCTATCGTTCAAACCTGAACACCACCAGCGCGCGGCTGAACACTACCGGTTGGAGCCTGGATACCCCCGTCCTTTACGCCGGGGCGCAAGGCAGTTTCGTCGGACTCGATCAAGCCAACATCCGCATTCCGAGCAGCGCCACCGGACACGGCGAGGTGAACCTGCAACTCACCGTCGAAGGCCGCAATGCCAACGCGGTGCGCGTGCGATTTCGGTAAAGGGTTCGTCAAAATAAAAAAGCCGTCCGCTGGCGCAACCTTGGTCGCACCAGCGGACGGCCTTTGTTATTTTCCACCTGTTACAAGCACAGGCTCGAATCTTTACTGCTGCGTAAGATTTGAGTTCGGCGCTCCAGCGGTCGTGTTGCCAGCATTTCTGTTATTTTGGAACGAGGCCACAGTCCCGCCTGCCGCAATGCTTATTCCGGTGCTGTTGTTAAGGATGTCGCAGTTGGAAAGGCGCACGGTCGCGCCAGCGGTGAAGGCCGAAACACCCGTGCCACTATGCGACATCACGCAACTCTCGGCGTTTATCACCGACGTAGTTTCCGCGACTACGGCCTGATTGGTGATCTGAGTGAAGATCGAACGACTGATCGTAGCAACGGTGGCATTGGCGGTATCAAAGCCGATCGAACAAGCGCTGATCTGCACGTTATCCAGCACGGCAACCGGAGTGCCAGCCGTAGAAGCCACCCGGATACCGACCTGGCCGACTCTCGAAACGGTAGAGTTCAAGACCGTGAGTTTGCCGGAAGAAGCCAGTGAAACATCAATGCCATGCGTCGTAAAACCGTAGATCGTGCAGTTTTCAACGATGAGCTGTTTGCCGGCCAGATACCTGATGCCGTTGAGTCCGGTGCCGGCCCCATTAATCGAAACGTTCCGAATGGTCACGATATCGTTGACCCCCGCGTTAACGATGATGCCGTTCGTGCCCGCCGCTAAAATGCCCGCCAGCGTATCATCGCCGTTAATCGTGATGGATTTGTTGATGGTGACGGCTCCGAAACCGCCTGGGTCGAGCGCCGAGATTTCGCCGCCCGCCGCCGTCTTGCTGATCGCACCCGCAAAGGTCTTGCAAGGCGCGGTGCGACTGCACGGATTGACATCATCGCCGACACCTGAAACCCAGGTGCGGGTCGCCTGGGCTTGCGCCAACGAGCTACAGAACAGACAGGCGACCAGGGCCGCAAACAGATTGAGTTTCGATCTCAGCTTATTCATAACTTATCTCCTTTTGAATTTTCGATGGTTAAGGGCGATGAACAGGAGCGTCGCTTCGCCGCGCCGCTCCCACGATTTCTCTATTATCTGAACGTGAAGTTTGCCACGCGTATCGAGCCGTCATTCAACTTGACGACCAACTGCCGGCAGCTTCCCGCCCACGATTCTTCGGTCTTCCAGACATAGATGTACTGGTCAGCACCGGGGGAATAGCTCAACTCACTTTCGCCGGCCGTCGTGGTTTCCAGTATCTCAACTACGGTCACACCGCAATTGAGCGGCACCACTTGCGGATAACCGGGGACGAAAATATCCAACCCCTTGTTACCGCCCAGACTGAACTTCACCGGGATGGCCCGGCCGGCATTCACTGAATTCAACTCCGGCAGATTGTGAATCGGCGGCAGGAAGCCCACGAACTCATAAGGCACGATCACCGTGCGCGTGACCGTCGAGACATTGGCCTCAGGCGTCACACCATCGGCGGAGGTGTAAGTGATCGTGTAAATTCCCGTGACGCTAGTATTCACGCTGCCCGAAGCGGTCACCGGTTTAGACCCGGCGCAAGCGTCCTGCGCCGTCGCGCCCGGATCGGTGAACGTGGAGTAACGCGGCACGATCAGCGGATTCGCGCCGTTGAGCGTGATGACGGGCGGCGCGGTATCAACGACTTCAACCACGCGGGTGGCGGTGGCGGTGATGCTGCCGGCCATGGCCGTATAGTTGATGGTGTAAGTCCCCGGCGTGTTCAAATCCACAGTGGTTCCGACGGACGAAGTCACGGGATAGGTGTTGCCGCTATCGTCGCGCGCGGTCACGCCCGGTTCGTCGAACGGAGTGTGGCATTCGACGGCCAACGGGTCAGGCCCTTCGAGCAGAATCGTCAGCGCGCCTGTGACCGTGACGTTAAAGCTGCAAGAGCCGCCATTCTCACTGCTGCACACGACGGCGGTGGTTCCCGCGGGAAAGAACGCGCCCGACGCCGGGTTGCAAATCACCGGGTCGCAGCCCAACCCGATGCTCGGGTTCGTATAGTTGACGACCGCTCCGTTCACACCCGCGTCGTGAGCTTGCGTGAGATTGGTGGGGCAAGTGAAGGTGCAAGTTGACACGGTGACCGTGGCAGTGGCCTCGGCTGCATTGTTCGCAGCGCTCAACTCGGTGGTAGTGCTGGCGACGCTTGCCGCATTGGTGATGAGCGCGCCTGCCGGCAGGGTGTCGCTGATCTGGTAGGAGAGCGTGAAAACGGCGGTTTCGCCTTTAGACAGACTGCCGATCGAGCAAGTCGTCGTATCTCCGCCCACACAAGTCCAACCCGCTACCCCGGTCAGTGTCTGAAAGACCGCGCCACTCGAGATAACATCCGTGAGTTGTACGTCTGACGCCGTGTCGGGTCCCTGATTGGTGACCTGCACGCGATGAGTGAGGCTGCCGCCTGCCGGGACCTGCGACGACCCAAACACGCCGACTGAAAGATTGGCGGCGACATTGGCTGGATCGCGCACCACAAATGCCGCGACGGCAT
>JABFSD010000261.1 GCA_013140935.1 Acidobacteriota bacterium | reverse complement strand
ATCAGTGTGCGTGTAGTTTTCATGTGTGGTCTGCTCCTAATTCGCCGTGTCAGTAGCCCGCGCGTTAGCAAGGGCTACTGACACGAAGCGAACTTCCCGTCCGAAATATTTTTTCTTTGCGTTGTATCCAGTGAACTCCGACGAGCCTCTTTGATGCTAAGATCATTGCGTCGCGGGCGCGGCGCACAAGCCTGATCGGATGGCAGGGAAAGTAAGTCAGCAACCCTGGAAAGTCTGGAAGAAATCGTTACCAATTTCGGAGTAAATCGTCCCGGAGCGTCCTATGTCCCCACAAAACAAGCAGATAACCGGATGGTACGAACTCGGCGAGTTTCGGCTCGACCCGCAGCCGCGCCAGTTGCACCGCAATGGCGACGCGGTTCATCTGGCGAACAAACCCTTTCGCGTATTGCTCTATTTGATCGAACAGCGCGACCGGCTGGTGTCGCGCGGCGAATTGCTCGAAACGTTTTGGGAAGGAAAAGACGTTTATGACGACGCCTTGCGCAAGTGCGTAGGCATGATTCGCAAGACGCTCGACGATCAAGGCCAGCAGGCACGTTATATCGAAACCCGCTGGGGCGAAGGCTATCGTTACATCGGCCCGTTCATCGAGCATACGGAACAGGCCGAACCCGAACCGCTGGAAGCCTCAGCAACGCAAGCCGAGGCTGCGCAGGAATCAGTCGTAGAACAAGATGCCATCTTGTTCTACAACCAATCCGAATCAGGCTCTCGCTATAACAAACGCCGCATTGCACTAACCATCGCGCTGGCGTTAAGCGCGATCGCCTTGTGCGCAGCGGCGTGGTGGCGTTTTAGCAAGCCGCCGCAACCTGACGCGCTCGCGGCGGCGGCCTTTCAATCCATCGCTGTCTTGCCGCTCAAAAATCTTTCGGGCGATGCCGGGCAGGAATTCCTCAGCGACGGCGTATCGGAAAGCATCATCACCGAATTGTCACGCGTGAAAGGTTTGCGCGTGACGGGGCGCTCTTCGGCCTATTCGTTCAAAGGCCGCGAGGTTGACGTGCGCGAGATCGGACGGCAGCTCAACGTATCAGCCGTGCTGGAAGGCAATCTCAAACGACAGGCCGATCAGTTGCGCATCGAAGTCCGCTTGGTGAGCACCGCCGATGGACACGTCCTCTGGGCCAGCGAATTGCGCGAACGTAACCTCAAAGACCTGCTCACCGTGCAGGACGAAATCGCCTGCAACGTCGCCACCAATTTGCAACTGCGCCTGTGCAATGAAACCGAGCAAGCCGTCGCGCGGCGGCATACGACCAATACGGCGGCCTATCAGGCTTATCTCAAAGGCCGCTATCATTGGTATCGCCGCACGCCCGCAGACATGCGGCAAGCCATCACGGCGTTTGAAGAAGCCGTGCAACTCGATCCGCAATACGCGCTGGCATTCTGCGGCATGGCCGAAACGCACGGCGTCATGCAAGTCAACGGGCAAGTCCCGCCGCAATCAGTCGTAGCCAAAACCAAAGAGTACGCCAACAAGTCACTCGCGCTCGACCCTACGCTGGCACGGCCTTACGCGATTCTGGGTTTGGTGGCGGCGTTCGTCGAATGGAACTGGGCCGAAGGCGACCGCCTCTTGCAACGCGCGCGTGCGCTCGATCCAAACTACGCTTATGGCTACGGCTGGTACGCCAACGTCTTGCACGCGCAAGGCCGTTTCGTCGAAGCCGAAACCGTGCTGCTGCGCGCCCTCGAACTCGATCCGCTTTCGCTCTCGCTGAACAACGCCCTAGCTGAGACTTATCGCGACGCCGGGCAATACGAACGCATGCGCGAACAGGCCGACAAGCTGGCGGCGCGCGATGCGCAAAACGTCAACGCGCGCAATCTGCTTTTCACCTATCACATGTTCAAAGGCGATTACGCCGAGGCGGCGCGTTATCTGGAAGCGGGCGAAATGTCGGAAGGCCAACGCATCGGTTATTGGTTCGCCATCGGGAAAAAGGCCGAAGCGATGCGCGCGCTCGACAGGCTGGTGCGGTCAGAGCTAGCCGAACAAAGCCCTTTTGCCATCGCCAGACTTTACGCGACGCTGGGCGATAAAGAAGCCGCGTTTCGCTGGTTGCAACGCGCTTATGAAAAACGCGACGCCGGATTGGCTGAGTTGAAATCAGAGCCGTGGTTCGCCGTGCTGCGCGACGACGCGCGCTATCAAGAGATGCTGCGCCGCATCGGCTTGGCCGACTAACCCAACTCGTAGCCGCCATCATGCATTAGCCCGCCAGCGCGCGAATGCGTTGCCGCAACTCTTCGATGTGTATTCGTTTGATGACAAAGCCGCCGCTCAACCCCGGATCGGTGTAACTGCTGGCGGAATAGCCGAGCAGCGCCACGACGTTTTCTAAATAGGTGCGCAATTCGATGATGTGTATGGCCTTGATTGAAGTATCCTGAGGCCACAGCACAGGGTCGGTCCAAGGCGCTGGCGCTAATCCGGCTACTACCCGTAAAGCGTCCACCGCCTGCCGCAACTCAATGATGTGTTGCGCTTTCATTGTCGTGACTCCAACCGTCAGCGAGTCATCAGTAAACACGGTAGGCAAGTAGGCGAAGGCGTTATTCTTGAAGTAAGCGTTACCCGACGTAGGCGTCAGGTCTATGGTAATGGCTCCAACGTTGTTTGACGGAGTAGTTACGGTTATCTCGCTCGTGCCGTTGCTATAACCCCAGGAAGCGGAAACGCCGCCCAACATCACGGCGGACAAGTTGGCGAACGCACCTGTTAACCTAATCTGCTGTCCCCCAGAAGTCCGCCCCGCCCGCTGACTCAGGCTGTCAATCCGCAGAGCCGAAGTAGATGCGACGGTGAAGTTGACGGCGTTAGAAGTGCCGCCGCTCGAAGGATTAATGACGTTGATGTTAATGGGAACCGGAGTGGCGATGTCGCTCGCGGAGATGCTTGCGGTCAAGATGGAGTCGTTGACGAATGTTGTAGAGCGATTTGCGCTACCCCACTGTACTGTCGAATTGTTTGTGAAGTGCGCCCCAGTCACGATGAGTGTGAAGCCCTGGCCTCCGGCTACTGCATTGCCAGGGCTTAAAGCTGTAATGACTGGAATCGAGCTGGAGTTAATGACTTGAACCGCTATCCGATTTCCGGTGGTCTACCCTGGATGAATTGATTTACCATATCCGGTATGAAAACCCCGGATAAAACGCAGCAAACTCCCGAATTAGTGTCACCCAGCGCCTTTTGCTGGAACGAGCAGTGCGTAGATTACGGGC
>JABFSD010000489.1 GCA_013140935.1 Acidobacteriota bacterium | reverse complement strand
ACCATAAACCGGCAGGTCGCGCGCTGCTCCGGGCTTGATGACGAGCGGCGTGTAATCGGCATAAGAACCGTCTGAATCCATCGCGGCATCGTGTACGGCGTTGATGAAGGGCGCTCTCGCTTCCTCTTCGGCGCGCTTGGCGGCGGCTGCGGCAAGGGCTTTCGGGTCAGGTTTGGGCTTGGGTGTTTTGGGATCAGCTTTAGCAGCTTCAGCTTTGGCCGCGCCGATGCGAATGACCGATTCTGTGAGTTCAGGATATTGCGCCTGCAACGCTTTCATTTCTTCCTTGAGCGCCGTCATTTCTGCGCGGCATGCTTCGGCTTTGGGTTTGGCGATGGATTGATCGAGCGTTTTTTCTTCGGTCAGAAAACCCAGCAATCCATTGAGTTCGGTGACGCGATGACGCGCACTTAAGTATTTCGTTTCAACCGCCGCATCCACCGCGCGCAACGGACGCACCGCTGGCGACGTAGAAGCAAACACGCCCGCCAGCGCGTAATAATCCTTCTGCGAAATCGGATCGAACTTGTGATCGTGGCAACGCGCACAAGCTACGCTGAGGCCGAGCAGACCGCGTCCGACAGCGTCTACGCGCTCGTCCCATTCTTCCAATAACAAGTTATCAATCAACTCTTTCGACAGCTTCTTTTCTTTCCACTCCGACGGAGCCATTCCCAAATAACCCAACGCGCGCAAATCGTTGCGGGAAGTATCCGCCATCAAATCAGCCGCCAGTTGCAACTTGATGAATCGGTCGTAAGGCACATCGTGGTTGAACGATTCGATCACCCAATCGCGATAGCGCCACGCATAAGGATAAGCCTGCCGATTGCCGCCCGTGTCGCCGTTCTCGCCGTAACGAGCTACGTCAAGCCAGTAACGCCCCCAGCGTTCGCCATAACGCGGCGAAGCCAACAATCGCTCAATCAGCTTTTCATAACGGCGCGGGTCCGAGTCGTTGGCATAGGCTTCGACTTCTTCATACGTTGGCTTTAAGCCGGTGAGATCAAGATAAGCGCGACGAATCAGTGTGCGTGCATCTGCTGCTGGCGAAGGTTTGAGTTTGTTTTCTTCGAGCTTGGCGAGGATGAAACGGTCAGTCTTGGTTTGCGGCCAAGCGGCTTGCTTGACGCGCGGAGTAGCCTGTTCGAGCAACGATTGAAACGCCCACCACTGGCGACCTTGGGCGAAATCAATGCCGGTGGGTTTGGCTGGCGTATTTGAAACGGCTTCATCAGGGCGCGGGTCAGGTGCGCCCGCCGCAATCCATTGCTCGAAATCGGCGATCACCGCATCGGGCAATTTTTTGGTCGGCGGCATCTTCAACTTCAAATCGTTGTAATGCAGCGCCCGCAACAACATGCTCTCGGCGGGCTTGCCCGGCACGATCACGCGCCCTGACGCGCCGCCTTTCAGCAATCCGGCTTTGGTGTCTAACACCAAACCGCCCATCGGTTCACTCGCTTTCGACGAATGGCAAGCATAACAATGCATCGCCAGCACGGGGCGAATCTTCTTTTCAAAAAAATCGTCCGTGCCAGATTGGGCATTTATCCGGCCACCAACCAGCGCGTAAAAGAATAGGCCAATCAGCGTCAGTTTGAATATTGCGCGCGTCATCATCATCCCTCTAAGAGTGAACAGGTGAAAGTGAATTGAATTGCCATTGTCATGGGAGCGTGTCAGCCAAGACGGCAAGCTCACCTGGGCAGTTACTGAATAAATTTTGGCTTCCCAATGTAGGGCGGATTAGTAATCCGCCCTTTCCTCAAGCGGGTGTTTTAAAAATGGGAAGTTCCTTTTTAGCGCGAGTTTATTGCTGAATCCACACCGCGTAAACGTGTTGCGTGTCGAGATATTCTTTAATCGCGCTGATCTTGCCGTCGCGCATCGTCAGCAAGAAGTGATATTGCTGGTCATAAACGCGACCGTTGCGCAACGCGCCGGTTCCTTCGACTTCGAGTGCGACGCGGTCGTCTTCGGCCATCATGCTTTTGACCGTCATCTTGATGCCGTTCGGCAACTGGCTCACCAGATTGTGCAAAAGCTGCGTCGCCTGCTGTTTGTTATAGGTGCCCGCGACGGGCAACAAATCCGGCTTGCCCGCAATCCACCACGTCACGTCATCGGTCATCATCGCCAATGCGCCCGCCGCATCGCTGGCGTTGAGCCGTTCGAGAAAGTCGCACGCGAGTTGTTTGTTTGCTGCTGCACTCATTGATGAACCTCCGTTTGCTTTCAATGTCAACGCGCGACCATCTCGCGCGCGGCCTGCGCGATGTGCCGCGCCGACAAGCCGTATTTATCTGTCAGATAAGGAACCGACCCGCATTCCATCCAGCGATCTGGCACGCCGATCTTTTTGAATTTCACTGACAGGCCCGCTGCGCAAATCGCGTCGGCGACGGCGGAGCCCAGTCCACCGATGACTGTGTGGTTTTCAATGGTGATTACTCGTTTGAGGTCGCCTGCGATTTTGACAACGGCTTCGGTGTCAAAGGGCTTCATCGTAGGCACGTGCAAAATCGCCGCGTGAATGCCTTCGGCCTGTAACTCATTCGCCACTTGCAATGCGCGGTCGGTCATCAATCCGGTGCTGATAAACGCGAGATCGCCGCCCTGACGAACCAATTGGGCTTTGCCGATTTCGAACTTGTGCGTCGCCGGATCAAAGATGCGTTTCACGCGCCCGCGCAAGATGCGCATATACACCGGGCCGTGATAATCGGCGATGGCTTTCGTCGCCTGTTCAATCTCCGTCGCATCGCACGGATCAATGACTACGAGATTTGGAATCGCGCGCGCCAGCGCCAGGTCTTCGATACCCTGATGCGTAGCGCCATAACCCGTCGTGAGTCCGGGCAGCGCGACGATGATCTTGGCGTTGAGTTCGGCTTCGGCAATCGCGATGGCGATGAAATCATACGCGCGCCGCAAGGCGAACGAGCAATACGTCGTTGCGAACGGAACCAGTCCCGTACGCGCCAAGCCCGCCGTGATGCCGAACAGATTCTGTTCGGCCATGCCTACCTGAAAAAACCGATCGGGAAACGTGTCGCGGAAAATATCTATGTCGGTGTATTTGGCTACGTCAGCCGAAAGGCCGACGATGTCTTTGCGCGTTTCGGCGAGTTCGATGAGCGCGTTGCCAAAGGGCTTGCCAGCCGTGGCAACCTCTTCACTATAAGTTTCATAAACCGCCATTCCCGTGGCGTAGCCGCGCTGGGCTTCTGCACTTTTGCTCATGCATTCCTCTCC
>JABFSD010000773.1 GCA_013140935.1 Acidobacteriota bacterium | reverse complement strand
TCTAATAAACTGCCATGACAGAACTCGTCGCCTTTTCCGCGTTGCCTTCATCATTGCAAGGCTGGCTTTGCGCGCAGTTGCGCGGCACCGCCGGTTCGCTCCCCGCTGACGTAACCGCCGCCGACCACAACGCACTGGTTCACTTCGCAGCCCAAGCCGGACTGCATCCTTATTTGTGGCATCAGCAACAACGACAAAATGATTATCCGGCGGCCTTCGCGCAACAATGGCAGCCCGGTTATTTGATTGCGCAAGTCATCACACGATTGCGCACGCAGGAATTGGAACGAGTCCTGACGGCTTTGCAACGACACCAGATTCGCGTAGTCGTTTTGAAAGGCGCGGCCCTCGCGCATCAGCTTTACCCCGAACCGGCGTTGCGTCCGGCGGCGGATATTGATTTGTGGGTAGAGCCGCGCGCCGAGCTTCCTGCCCAACAAGTGCTGCTCGCGCTCGGCTATCATTGCGAGCAACGCTATAACTTCGAAGCGCAATTCGACCGTTTATCCGAGACGGCTAAATTCACGATTGATTTGCACTGGCGTTTCAGCGACTCGCCGTTTCTCAGCCCGCTGTTTGCGTTCGATGAGTTGTACGCGCGCGCTGAACGGCTCAACGGACTAACGATCACCGCGTATGGCTTAGGCAAAGTAGACGCGCTGGTCAATGCCTCGACGCATTACGCCAAAGACCGCGACCGCGATCATTTCATCTGGTTGCTCGATCTTGATTTGCTGTTGCGCAAGCTGACGGCGACTGAGCTAGAGGAATTCATCCAACGCGCACAGGCCAAAGGTTGCAGCGCGCTCTGTCATGCAGCGTTGTCGCGCGCGCGCGCTATTCTCGATGCGCCAGTCAGCGACGCCGCACTGGCGCAACTCGCGCAATCAGGAGAAACGACGGCCTACCTGCTCGATGCGCGGCGCGACGTTTATCGTGAATTCGCGCAACTGCTGCGCGCCAGTCCGTGGCGACGACGCGCGGCGCTGTTGTGGCAGGCGTGCTTTCCGCCCCTGCATATGATTCACACAGACCACAAGCCGCAGGGCGACGCGAATTTGTCACTCATTCATTTGCGACGCTTAAGCCGCTTGCCGCAACGGATTTTCAGGTATTACCAGCATGGGACGTGAATCAACGTCGCCATTGTTGATCAGCGAATTTCAAGTATTGCTCCCAATCGTAATCAGTCACGTCGTGCTTTCCACCGCGAATGTGATAGCCCACCGTCGTCATGATCGGTTTGTGCAAATCCGGCATTGCCGCATCGGCGGCGACGCCTTCGCGGCCTAACAAGCGATAGACCGCCGAAGCTGCTTGTGCTGAAAGGAATTCGCCGCGCGGATCAGCCCATTGATCTTCGACGGCACTCGCCACATACAGCGGACGCGGCGCGATTAACGCGAGCAGTTCGTGTTGATCGGTCGGCAGCGTATTCGGGTCGTCGCTGTATTTTTTGAAGTTGCCATTAAACCAATGCGGAAAGGCCGTGTTGATGCGCCAGACGTTTTCGCCCCAATTGCGCCGCGCCAATGCCGCACCGCCTTCGCCGCTTTCGTTGGAAATCACCAGCGCGAAACGTTCATCCTGCGCCGCCGCCCATAACGTAGCCTTGCCCATCCGCGAATGCCCGATGACCGCGATGCGTTTGGCGTCAATCGCGCGGTCGCGTTCGAGGTAATCAACCACTTGGCTCAGGCTCCACGCCCATACGCTCAGTGCGTTCCAGTCATCGGCGGCGGGCGCGGTTTGTCCAGCGCGATAGAGCAGTGGCGCAAACGATTCCGCCAAGCCGTCTTTGTGGTCGGGGAAAGAATCATTGGCATGCAACGTAACCACCGCATAGCCGCGTTTGAGAATCATCGCCAACGGCCAACGCGCGAGTTCGTGCCCGCGCACTTTGCCCGTCGCGCGATGGTTCACGACGCCACCGTCTTTGGTATTCGCCAGCCAACTTTTCGCCAACGTCAACGTGGGATCGCTCTCAATCGCGTGATTGCCGTTGAAATTCAAGCCGAGAAAAACCGGTACGCGACCTTTGGCCTGATTGGGCGTGTAAAGCAACAAGTGCAGCGGCTTGCCCAGGATTGTCAGCGTAATCTCGCGCCGCGTCGCCAACCCGCTCACGGCTTTCGCTTCGGTGGCAGTGGTTTGCGTGCTGACCGCAGCTTTCTTGGTGGGCGTGCGTCCGTATACTTCACGCGCAAAGAGTTCGAGCAACTCCGTGCGGCGCTTGCGCCACTGTTGCGCGGTTTTGACGACCGTGCCGTCATTCATTTTCAGCGGGTCGGGCAAGGTGTAATTGCCGACCTTCGCTTCGTCATAATTGGGCGTGAACGTAGGCGTTTGCGCCTGCAACGTGAGTACGACGAGGCAGAGCGCCAGTGTCAAACGGGCATAACGTTTCATAAAGTTTCTCTCAATCGGTGGTTGGTGGTGTGGCGACGGCGGAAGATAGCGTGATGATTGCGGATTAGTAAAGACCGCACCAAGGTGCATTCCCTGCAATGCTCACAAGAAATTTCGCGCCGTAGAGAGAATTTTGGCAGCGTGTCTTGTCAAAACCTGTGGCCTTTGTTTAGTATGCCAAATTCGTGCGAAGGGTCTTAACTCATTCTGGCTCATTCTGTACGCTTAAAGATTGTAGAGATGGCTTGTGCCGGTGTAGCTCAGGGGTAGAGCATCGCACTTGTAATGCGAGGGTCGGGGGTTCAAATCCCTTCACCGGCTCTTGAAAATTTGGTTCGCAGGGGTGGTCGAGTGGCTAATGGCATCGGGCTGTAAACCCGACAGACTAACGTCTTACGCAGGTTCGAATCCTGCCCCCTGCATTTTTGTTCCGCACGGGCGGGCGTAGCGCAATGGTAGCGCACTAGCCTTCCAAGCTAGATGTTGCGGGTTCGAGTCCCGTCGCCCGCTCCATCTTTATCGTTTTTTGGCCCGTTTTTCAATAAGCCCGCATAGCTCAGTGGTAGAGCGCTTCCTTGGTAAGGAAGAGGTCATCGGTTCAAATCCGATTGCGGGCTTCAACAAGCAAGAAAAGACCCACTTCGTACCAGAGGTTTCTGTTATGGCGAAAGAGAAATTTGATAGAAGTAAGCCGCACGTCAACATCGGCACGATCGGCCACGTAGACCACGGCAAAACGACATTGACGGCTGCCATCACCAAAGTGCTGGCGAAGAATAATCCGAAGATTTCTTTCCGTAGCTTCGATTCGATTGACAACGCGCCGGAAGAAAAGGCACGTGGGATCACGAT
>JABFSD010000772.1 GCA_013140935.1 Acidobacteriota bacterium | reverse complement strand
ATCCCTTCGCCGCGCTGCTGGGCATCGCGCGCGCCGACCTGGCCGAAGCCGCCAAGCTCTTAGGCGAACGCGTCGTACTCACCGAAGTCGTCTCTTATCAAGACCTCGCCAGCATGATTTCGAGCGGGCAAATCACCGGCCCGCGCACCGTCGTCATTCTGAGTTACGCGCTCTGCGGCTTCACGCATGTAGCCTCTATCGCCATCTTCGTCGGAGGCACGGCGGCGCTGGCTCCGTCGCGGCGCGATGATCTGGCGCGGCTGGGCTTTCGCGCTTTGCTGGCGGCGACGCTGGCTACGTTAATGACGGGCTGCGTGGCCGGAATGTTCAGCGATGGCAGCGGCGTGTTAATGGGGAAACCGTAATCGCTGCCATCGCGCATCGTTAATCAATTTTGGCCGGTTCGAGTTTGGGCGCTAATGCATGCACGACGCACCACGCGACCAGATACGCCGTACCGGCAATGATGAACATCGGCAAATAATAGCTGGGGTTTTTATCCAGCACTTGACCGGCGTAATAGGGCAAGATGATGCCGCCAATGGCACCGGCGCAACTGCCGATGCCTACGACCGAGCCGACCGCTTTGCGCGGGAACATGTCCCCCGTCAACGTGAACAGATTCGCCGACCAGCCTTGATGTGCGGCGGCGGCAAAGCCGATCAGCGTGACCGCTACCCAAACATTGGTGACGTAATAAGCCAGCGTCACGAGCGGCATAAAAAAGGCGAAAGCGAACATCGTAGTCTTGCGCGCTTTGTTCACTGTCCAGCCGCGTTTGATGAGGGCGGATGAAATCCAGCCGCCGCCGACTGACCCTACGTCGGCGATGAGATAAACCACAGTGAGAAAGGGAATCAGCGCCGTGCCTTTAATGCCGTAATTCTTGCCGAGAAATTTCGGCAACCAGAACAGATAAAACCACCACACCGGATCGGTCAGCATTTTGCCGAACGCGAAAGCCCACGTTTGCCGATGGCCTAACAACGGCAGCCACGGCGTTTTCTCGCCGACTTCTTCGGGTTCGCCGTCACGGATGTGCTTGAATTCAGATTCGGAAATGCGCGGATGGTCTTCGGGCTTTTGGTAATAAGCCCACCACCAGATCAGCCAGAGCAAGCCGACGGCTCCTGTGAAAAGGAAGGCGCTTTGCCAACCGAACTTGGCAGAAAGATAAAGCGCAGTGGCGGGAGCGAGAATCGCGCCGACATTCGTGCCTGCGTTGAAGATGCCCGTTGCCAGCGCCCGCTCCTTTTTCGGAAACCACTCGGCTACGGCTTTTAACGAAGCGGGGAAGTTGGCGGCTTCGCCGATGCCTAACAGAAAGCGCGCGATGCTGAACCCGATGGCGCTGGCGGCAAAGGCGTGCGACATGCCGGCAAACGACCACAAGACAATCGCAATCGCAAAGCCCCATTTCACGCCGATGCGATCCAGCACGCCACCCCACACCAGAAACATCACGGCGTAAGCCACCTGAAAAGCAATCACGATGTTGGCGTAATCCGATTCCGACCAGCCGATTTTGGTCTGCAACTCGGGTGCGAGCGTACCGAGTACCTGACGGTCAATGTAATTCACGACGGTCGCAAAAAAGAGCAGAGCGCACACGTGCCAGCGCACGTTCGTCTTGGTTTCCTGAAACATCAGGCTTCCTCCAGCGATAAAAGCTGCTTTGAAATTGAAGTGGTGAAACGTGAAATGAAGGCGTCGCTTGCGTATCCAACACAAAGCGGGGTCGCAAAACGCGGCGTAGCATAGCCGTGGCCTCTCATAAGTTCAAACGGTGATTAGGCAGCGTTTCGAACGCTGTGCGAAACGCTGTCTCACGGTGTTATGCTGCCGCTTCTTTTGATCTAACCGCTTCTATCTTGAGGAAAAACGATGTCTCGTTATGCGCGCTTCGCGTGGTTCGTATTGGCTTTCAACCTGCTCGTGATCGTATGGGGTGCCTTCGTGCGCGCTTCGGGTTCGGGCGCGGGTTGCGGCAGCCATTGGCCGTTATGCAACGGCGCGGTTATCCCGCGCGCGCCTTCAATGAAAACGCTAATCGAGATTTCGCACCGCGCTACCAGCGGCATCGCGTTGCTGTTGGTCGTGGCAATGGTGGTATGGGCGTTTCGCGCTTACGCGGCCAGACATCCGGTGCGACGAATCGCCGTCGTTGCGTTGGTCTTGATGTTTACCGAAGCTCTGATTGGCGCGGGCTTGGTGCTGTTTGAATACGTCGCGGAAAACAAATCCATCGCGCGCGGGTTGTGGATGTCGGGGCATTTGGTGAATACGTTTTTGCTGGTCGGTGCGCTTACGCTGACAGCATGGCTGGCGACAGAAAGCCGGAATCAAATTTCTTTGCGCATCGGTTGGTGCTTCGCGTTGGCGCTGTTCGGCATGCTTTTGCTCGGCGTGAGCGGAGCGGTGACGGCGTTGGGCGGTACGTTGTTTCCTGTGACTTCGTTGGCCGAAGGCTTGCGGCAAGACCTTTCGCCGACTTCGCACATTTTGATTCGCTTGCGGTTTTATCATCCGCTCATCGCGCTGGCCGTGAGCGGCTGGTTGGTATTCGTTGCGATGCTGGCGCGCAAACAAAGTTCGATTGCGTTGATCAAACGCTTGGCGAATGCGTTGGTCGCGCTTGTCACGGTGCAGTTGTTAGCAGGGCTGATGAATCTGTTGTTGCACGCACCGATTTGGTTACAGCTCGTGCATTTGCTGCTTTCTGATTTGGTGTGGATCGTGTTGTTATTGCTGGCCTACAACGCATCGCAAGAGCGAGAGGCGCGTGCGGTTGAAACGCCGATCAATTACGTTGCGCGTCCTGTATGAATGCGGCTTGCTCATTCGCCGCAGTTAAAATCGCCGACTCATTTAAGTTCGTGAACGCGCCTTCCCGCCAAACGACCTTGCCTTCAATCATCACCAACTCAACGTCGGACGATTGTGCGGCGTAAACAATCGTCGAAACCAAATCAGGCTGCGGCGTAGTGTGCAGTTGATTCAAGTTCAACAACATCAAGTCAGCCCGCTTGCCAATCTCGATGCTTCCGATTTGATCGCCCAGTCCTAATGCTTTAGCCCCTTCAATCGTAGCCATTCGCAACGCCGTCAGCGCAGGCAGCGCACGCGAACCGTACTGAACCTTTTGCAACAGCGCTGCCGTACGCATTTCGGTGAACATATCCAGTCGGTTGTTGCAGGGCGCTCCGTCAGCGCCGAGCGAAACCGAAATGCCGCGTTCGAGCATTTCGCTGATGCGGGCGATGCCCGAAGCGAGTTTGAGATTCGACGAAGGGCAATGGGCTACACGAGTGTGCGTGTCGGCAAGCAAGGCCATCTCGGCGTCGTCGAGCCAGATGCAATGGGCGAGTACGACGTGCGGGCCGGTGAGACCTACGTCGTTGAGATAGGCGATATTGCGCTGTCCCGTCATCTGTTCGACATAAGCAATCTCGTCGCGGTTTTCTGAGGCGTGGGTGTGAATGATCACGCCGTACTGAGAGGCTCGCGCGGCGACTTGTTCGAGCAGCGGACGGCTGCAACTCACAGCGAAACGCGGCGCAAAACAATAGCGAATGCGTCCGTCGTCGCGTCCGTGCCAGCGTTTGAGCAAGGTCAGCGATTCGTTGAGTGAAGCGTCGGCTTGTTCGTGCAAGGCGGCGGGTACGTCATCGCCCGCGTCCATCATGCATTTGCCTACCGTAGCGCGAAAACCCGTGTCAGCAACGGCTTGAAAGACGGCTTCGGTGTGATTGACCGTTTCCATTGTCAGCGCGCAGGTCGTACCGCCACGTATCAATTCAGCAATGCCCAGTTGCGCCGAAGCGTAAAGCGACGCGGGCGTATGCGCCGCTTCCATCGGCCAGACGCGCTGTTTCAGCCAGTCAATCAAGGCGAGATCGTCGGCTGCGCCGCGAAAGAGCGTTTGGCAAAGATGAATGTGTGTCTGAACAAAGCCGGGCAGCAGGACTTTGCCGCGTGCGTCAATTACGTCGTCGGTGGCACCGTTGAATGAAGCTGAATAAGGCTGGTCGAAAGCGGCGATGCGCTGATGTTCGACGACAAGGTCGCCGGTGAAAATGCGGTGGGCGGCATCAAGCGTGATGATCGTCGCGTTTTGAATGATGGTGCGGTTGGGCATGGTGGTTAAAGTCTGATGGGAGTTATGAGAGCTATGGGAGTTATGGGACTCGCACTCGATTCTCTTACTCGCTTTCTATAACTCCTATAACTCCCATAACTCCCCTCACCCATTCAGCAAAGCAATGATCTCAGAATGCAAAACCGGATTCGCCGCCAGCCCCTGCCCACTCGCGTAATCAAGATCGCCTTTCAGCGTTGAGAAAACACCGCCTGCGCCGCGCAAGATCGGCGGCATCGGCGCAACATCATAGTAAGCCAGCGCGCCCGGTTCGATCATCACGTCGGCGCGTCCGGTAGCGACGAGAAAGTATCCATAACAGTCGCCGTGTCCACGCACGAGTCGCGCTTTGTTACAAACGGTGGCGACAGCTTCTGACTGCAACAGCGTACGCGGCTCCGTCAAAATCACGGTGGCTTCGCTCAAGGTCGTAACCTGTCCCACGCTCACCGGCTTGCCGTTCAAAAACGTACCCGTTTCTGCCGAGCCGATCAGCAACTGTTCCTGAATCGGCAGATAGATCGAACCCAAGACCAACTCGCCGTCGCGTTCGAGGGCGATCATCGTGCCGAACAGTGGTGTGCGCATCACGAACGATTTCGTGCCGTCAATCGGGTCGAGAATCCAGCGATAGGCGCTAGTTTTCTTGGTTTCGCCGAACTCTTCGCCATAAATTGAATAGTCGGGAAAGCGTTTGGTGAGTTCGTCGCGCAGAAAGGTTTCGATCTCGCGGTCGGCTTTGGTGACGGGGCTGTCGTCGGCTTTGCGTTCGACTTCGATTTGCACGGGCGCTGAATAATAGCGTCGCGCAATCGCACCGGCCTTACGGCTTAGTTCTTCCAACACAGGGAAATAATGCAGCAGGTTATCCATAAGCCCGCTTATAAACGAAGCCGCGCCAAAAGCAAAAGCCGCGCTCGCTGACAGGCGGTCAAGCAAGCGCGGCTGCCACGATCAACACTTCCTGGCAAGAGCATTGATCGAACTCAATAACGTTATTTCGTCACGGGCGGCGGAGGTGGAGGCGGCCCGTCGCGGAATTTCTTTTCGCGTTCAGCGGCTAGTTCGTTAAACCGCTTTTGCTGGTCGGGATTAAGGATGGCACGAATCTCGTTGTCGTGCTTTTCGCGCATCTCTTTCACGCCCGGACATTGGCTCATCACCTGACCAAAGTCATTGCGTTTGCGCGAATCGTCAAAAACTTTCTTGATACCTTGATATTGCTCATCGGTCAGATTCAAGTCCGTTTTCCATTGATCAAGCATACGACCCGGGCCGCGACCGCGTTCACCGCTTCCGCTACGCGGCTGTTTTATCGCGCCGGAACGCGATAGATACAACCGATCCAGCGCGCCGCCCGCAATCGTTCCTAATGCGAAGACAGCGACGATCAAGAGCCAGACTTGATATTTAACTTGGGTGGAGGATTCCATAATGACTTCCTTCTCAACTTCTTTTTGGGCAGTGGTGGTTAATTGCCTTGCCAGCCCAGTGCAGCGCTTACGTCTTCCTCGCTCACATTATCTGGAGCCAGCAACACCGTAGCGACATCGTTTTCCGGCGCGTTGCCGTTCGCGTCGTTCAAATCATTTAAGGCCCAGAGCGAACCAACCGCGACCAGCGCCAACAAGGCCATTGCCGGTACGGCTTGCTTAAAGGTCAGCAACCAAAGCTGCCATGGGTTGTTTGCTTCGGCGCGGCGACGCGCTTCGGCTTCGATGCGCACCTGAATGCGCCGCAGCAAAAACGGCGATTGCGCCGTCGCATTGATTTCGCTTTCACCGACGTGCAGCGCGTCGAAAACTTCGCTGCTGAAACGATTTAATTGTTCATCTGCGATCTTGTTTTTCTTCCATCGCCACATAACGTTTACCTCTATAGTGCAAGCTAGTTTTCTTCTTATACAAACCGATGCAACACATCGCGCAATGCTTCACGGGCGCGAAAGGCGCGCATCTTGACCTTGCCGGGCGTCCAGCCCATCAGGTCGGCAATCTCTGCAATCGAACGCTCTTCCAGATTCACGAGGGTCAGCACGACGCGATCTTCCGGTTTCAACCGCGCCATTAGTTTCGTAGCCAGATCGCGCGTCAACGCCGTGCCTTCGATATTGCTGGCGGGACGATGATCGTGCAGCCGTTCGTTCAGGAAGGCCGCTTCGTCATCGGTCAGATCGGCGAGATTGCTTTCTGAACGGCGTTTCTGGCGGCGCAATTCGTCATAGCACGTATGCACAGCGATGCGTGTCAGCCACGCCGGAAACGAACCTTCATAACCGCCCTGATAATCGCGCAACGCGAAATAGGATTTCGTGAACGTATCCTGAATGATGTCTTCGACCTGTTCGCGGCGGGCAAAAAAGCGATAGCCCAACCGTGAAACCAATTGCCGATGGCGTTCAAAGAGTTGCGCAAAAGCGGTTTCGTCGCCTTGCAAAATAACGGCGACGAGTTCGTTGTCACTTAACTCTGACAATGCACGTGGAACTTCCACCACCGGCTTCGGCACCGGTTTCGGTAAGCGAGCAACAGCGGCTTTGCCAGTTTTTAGAGCCGTTCGTGTCATCCGATCTCGGGCAGTCTCAGTTTCCGAAAAGTCCGCAGTCGCCTGATACGGCAACCACGTTCACGCATGAAGGCGCAAAGTTGATGGGAATGGTAACAATTTTTTTGCAGCCGCTTAAACGTAACCGTTCATGCGAAACCAGTTAACGGCTTTTTCGAGGGCGGCTTCGATAGGCGTTTGCGGCAGGCCGAGTTCGCGGACGGCTTTGCTGGCGTCATACCACATCGCCTTGCGCGACATTTGCACCGAAGCCAACGACACTTGCGGCGTCTTGCCGAACCAGCGCGCGAGAATCATTTCGTCTATGAAGGCGACCGCCAGTGGCAGCGCATGGGGAACCGCGAAACGCGGCGCGGGCTTGCCTGTAATGGCGGCGAGCATATCCAGCATTTCTTTCAGCGTGAGATTGCGATTGCCCAAGATATAACGTTCGCCCCTGCGCCCTTTTTGCCACGCGAGAATGTGGCCGCGCGCGACATCTGCTACATCAATCAGGTTCAGTCCGGTGTGGACATAAGCGGGCATACGGTTTTGCAAAAAGCGAAGCACGATCTCACCCGTCGGCGTAGGCTTCACGTCATAAGCCCCAATCGGTGTCGAAGGATTGACGATGACGACATCCAGCCCTGCGCGCGCGGCTTTCAGCGCAGCCTGCTCGGCCAGATATTTCGACTTTTTGTAATCGCTCACGAGTTCAGCGAGCGTAGTCGTAGTGGCTTCGGTTCCCAACGTACCCGCTGGAGGCACGCCAAGCGCTGCGACCGAACTGGTGTGAATGAATCGTTTGACGCACGCACGCAGCGCCGCTGCCAACAGGTTTTCCGTACCCGTCACGTTCGCGCGATAGATCGCTGCGGCATCGTGCTGCCATAATGAATAAAGGGCTGCGACGTGAAACACTACATCGCAGCCCTCAAGCTGTTGAGCCAGTTGTTGCGGGTCGTCTAAATCGCCCGTGACGATTTCGAGCGGCAAGCCCGCAAGGTTCTGTTGATCGCTATTCAGTCGAGCCAGCGCGCAAACTCGATAGCCATCCGCAAGCAGCATCCTCACGAGATTGCCGCCGATGAATCCGGTTCCGCCTGTCACGAAAGCGCGCATGGCTCGTTTAGATTCCCATCACTTGCAAATGGACTTTGCGTTGATTCGGCCCGTCGAATTCTGAAAACAGCACTTGTTGCCACTGCCCCAATTTGAGCTTGCCGTTCTCGACCGGAATCGAAAGGCTGTGGCCTACGACCAGGGCGCGCAGGTGAGCGTCGGCGTTCTTGCGCGAGCAATCAGAAAGCGCGCCGTCATTGTGCTGGTAATAAACATTGCGCGGAGCGATTTGCTCGAACAAGGTTTTTACGTCGGCGAGCAACGCATCCTGCGTCTCGTTCAAAACGAATCCGGCGGTCGTGTGCAATGAAGATACGTGCAAGACGCCGTCACGAACTGCGGCGCGTTCGACGAAAGCTGCGAGTTCGGTGGTAAGGTTTTTCAGCTGCACTCTTTCATCGGTGGCAATTTGCAAAGTCATCGAAGCGATTTGATAAGTGCCTTGCTTGCGGGTGATGTCTGCCGGTGCTGACGGCTCCTTCGCCATAGAAAAAGCTGGTTTGCTCATCCCTCTGATCTCCTGAATTTTTCTGTTGGTGTTTGTTTACACTCGTTGTGGTTTGTCGGTTTATTACTACGTCGGCACTCTAGCCAGCGGCTTCGCGGCGTGTCAAATCTTTCAGGGCGCTTTCAGCAAAGCCTTTGTCACCGCGCGCAACTGCTTTGTCGCTTTGCGTAATCGCCACAAAAACTTAAGGCAATCGGCAGGCCGCGCGACCATCACGCGCAACATTTTTCGCGCGTCGTAACGCCCATCCGCGCGCAAGCCGTGATTGAAGTCAGGCAGATTCAGCGCGGCTTCATCCACGATGACGCGCAACGAGACGAACGGCATCGGATAGTCTTTCAAAGCCTCTGCCACAATGCCGCTTTCCATATCCACAGCGGCGGCTTGCGTCGAAACATATAA
Organism: Acidobacteriota bacterium; assembly: GCA_013140935.1. Taxonomy (GTDB): domain Bacteria; phylum Acidobacteriota; class Blastocatellia; order RBC074; family RBC074; genus JACPYM01. The sequence goes on along the minus strand of JABFSD010000772.1, from coordinate 1,621 downwards.
CGCGGCTTTGTCGCTTGCTCGTGTGATAACTTCGTTCACTGCCAGTCCGCAAATGCGATGTGTTTTCAGATTTTGCGCAGCCAGCGCACTTTCAATCCAACCAGCGAAAGCCGCATCGCAAGCGCGCATTGGATATTTGCCATTCGATGAAGCGACATTCGCAAAAAGACAATGCTCATAAAGCACGAGGTCGCCCGCTTTGAGGTCAGGTGCGAGTGCGCCCGCGAGGCCGATGACGATCAATCCGTCGTAAGGAAAAATCGCCAGATGCCGTTGCAAGCGATGAGCGAAATCAGGCGCTCCCATTTCGGATTGCAAGACGACGATCTGACGCTTGCCGTATTTGCCGCTCAAGTTCGCGCGACACAGGCGCGTGTCGAGCTCGCGTCCGATGAGGGCTTCGGGACGCAGCGCCTTGACGATGTGGTTGAATTCGATTTCGGCGGCGGTGACGAGACACAGTCTGCCGCGTTGAGATTGGCTCAAGTGGTTGAGAGTCCTTTGAGAATCGGATGGCGTTCAGCAAGCCACGCGCGCAACTCGCCGCCGATGACCGTGTGATGCGGACGCAAGTCAGCCGCGCGCTCGACGCCGCACAACATCACGGCGATACGCAATTCGGCAATGAAGCCTTCGAGAAATTCATCTACGCCGCGCGTGCCGCCGTTGACGTAAGCGCGCAGTAGCGGCAAGGCCATGCCTACGGCGCGTGCGCCGAGTGCCAACGCTTTCGCGGCTTGCAAGCCGGTGCGAATGCCGCCTGAAGCGATCAGGTTTAATTTCAACGGATGTAATTCAGCCACGCTGGCGGCGGTCGGCAAGCCCCAATCCCAAAAGGCTTCGCCCAAGTGACGCAGCGCGCGATTGCGAATCGTTTCGACGCCTACCCACGAAGTTCCCCCCGCGCCCGCCACGTCAATCCATTCAATGCCGGTGCTGGCGATTTGCGCGCCTGCTTCGTAGCCAAACCCGCAACCGGTTTCTTTGGCGATGATGGGCAAAGGCGATGCGCTGACTAAGCGTTTCAACGCCGCCAGCGAACCGCGAAAGTCGTGGTCGCCTTCGTGCTGTATGACTTCCATCGCCGTGTTGAAATGAATGCACAGCGCATCAGCGCCGATGCTTTGCGCGAGGCCGATGATTTGATCCGTAGGCAATTCACAGGCTTGCGCGATGCCCAGATTGCCGAACAGCAATACGTCTGGAGCTACGTCACGCACGGCGAAACTCGCGCGCGTTTCGGGATGACGCAGCATGACGCGCTGAGAACCTACGCCAAAGCCAATGCCCCAGCGTTCGGCCAGCGCAGCCATGTCACGATTGAACTGGCTGACTTCGTCCGTACCGCCGGTCATGCCGCTGATAAAAATCGGATAGTTCAGCCGCTTGCCGAAAACTTCCAGACTGAGATCAATGTCGTTGAGATGGGTTTGGGTGAGCGCGTGATGAACGAGTTCCACGTCTTCAAGCCACGTCGTCTTGTGACGGAACTCTACGGCTTGGTGCGCGCATAGTTCGAAGTGGCTGAGCTTGCGTCTTAAGATTTCAGTGGCAGCAGCAGGCATAAATGTTTTCTCCGTCCTTCTCAATCGTTAGTTCGTCAGTGGCCGGATTATAGATT
>JABFSD010000946.1 GCA_013140935.1 Acidobacteriota bacterium | reverse complement strand
CAACCGGGTAGCGCGCCCGCCAGCAATGCCACCAGCGCCAATGTCAGCGTTTCGCCCGAAGGCGCGGCGCAATTCATCGCCGAGGCTGAGAAGCGCTTCTCCGATTCGACCATCGCGCTGAGCCGCGCCAGTTGGGTCAAAAGCAATTTCATCACCGACGACACCGAGGCGCTCGAAGCCGCCGCCAACGAAAAGTTCATCGGCCTGGTCGGCGAATTGGCCGAGACGGCGCGCAAATTCGACGGCGTGGCGCTGCCCGCCGAAACGGCGCGCAAGCTGAAACTGTTGAAGCTGGCGCTCACCCTGCCCGCGCCCAAGGACGCCAAAGAACGCGAAGAACTGACCAAGGTCGCGGCTTCGATGGAAGGCGATTACGGCAAAGGAAAGTACTGTCCAGACGGGCCTGATAAAAAATGCCTGAGCCTCGGCGACCTCGAAAAGATTCTCGCCGAAAGCCGCAACCCCGCAGAACTCAAGCAAGCCTGGCTGGGCTGGCACGCCGTCTCGCCCAAGTACCGCCAGCGTTATTCACGCTTCGTCGAACTCGCCAACGAAGGCGCGAAAGAAATGAATTTCAAAGACGTAGGCGCAATGTGGCGAACGAATTACGACATGGAACCTGACGCTTTCGCCGCTGAGATGGAGCGGCTGTGGAATCAGGTCAAGCCGCTTTATGACTCGTTGCACACTTACACGCGCGCTAAGCTGCGGCAAAAATACGGCGACGCCGTGCCCGCGACCGGGCCGATTCCCGCGCATTTGCTCGGCAATATGTGGGCGCAACAGTGGGGCAATATCTATGACATCGTGAAGCCTGCTTCGTCTTCTCAAACCTACGACCTGACGAAAATCTTGCAAGCGCGCAGCACCGATGCGAAACAAATGGTCAAATACGGCGAGGGCTTTTTCACTTCGCTGGGTTTCGGCGCGTTGCCTGAAACCTTTTGGCAGCGTTCGCTTTTCACCAAGCCGCAAGACCGCGACGTCGTATGCCACGCGAGCGCCTGGGACATAGACAATCAGCATGACGTACGCATCAAGATGTGCATCAACATCAACGAAGAAGACTTCACGACGATTCATCACGAGTTGGGGCACAACTACTATCAGATGGCTTACGCCCCGCAAGCGCCGCTCTATCAAAACAGCGCCAACGACGGCTTTCACGAAGCCATCGGCGACACCATCGCGTTGTCGGTTACGCCGGAGTATTTGAAACAACTCGGCTTCATCAATCAGGTTCCCGATGCCAGCGCAGACATACCGTTGCTGCTGCGTCAGGCGCTCGACAAAGTCGCGTTCCTGCCCTTCGGCTATCTCGTAGACCAATGGCGCTGGAAAGTATTTTCAGGCGAGACGGGCGCAGGCGATTACAACAAGCTGTGGTGGGAGCTACGAGAAAAGTATCAAAACCTCTCGGCCCCCGCCGCGCGCAGCGAACAGGATTTCGACGCGGGCGCGAAATATCACGTGGCGGGCAATACGCCTTATGCGCGTTACTTCCTTGCACACATTCTGCAATTCCAATTTCACCGCGCGCTGTGCAAGACGGCGGGTTATTCGGGGCCGTTGAATCGCTGTTCGATCTATGGCAACAAGGCAGCGGGCGAAAAGCTCAAAGCGATGCTGGCGATGGGACAAAGCAAGCCCTGGCCCGAAGCCCTCAAAGCCGTCACGGGCGAAGACAAGATGGATGCGACCGCGATCATTGATTATTTCGCGCCGCTCAAGGCGTGGCTCGACGAGCAAAACAAAACGATGGCCGGCAAATGAAATCGTTGCGAACTTTCTTCACTGACATGCCGTAAGGCGGGCTGGGCAGGCTAGGGCTATTTCAGTTGAGAAATCGCGCAGGCTTTCCAGCGATTTGGTAATTGCGGCATCAAGTGCAGGAAATCCTTGCTTGAAAACTCACAGACCCGTCCCTAGAATGCCGAACATCTTCCGAAGGGAGAACCGATACGTGTAATGGATCATTTGCAGTTCGAAGAACACATCACTGATTACTTAGACCATAATCTGGACCGTCCGACGCGGCGTACTTTCGCCGAGCATTTGCTGGCGTGCCGTCCGTGCCATTCGACGTTTAACGACGTGCGCATGGCGATTGACGCCTGCCACAGTTTGAAAGAAGCGCAAATGCACGAGATCGCGCTGTTCACCGAGGTCGAACAGCGCATCATCAGCGCAACGACGGCGGGCGAAATGCTCAGTTGCCGTACGCTCGATGCGTTGATCTCAGATTATTTCGACGGCGTGATCGAAACCACTTACGAACACGTCTTTCAAGAACATTTCGCGGTCTGCGACAGTTGCCATCGCTTGGTGAAAGGCGTGCGCGAATCTATCGAAGAACGCGAACAAATCGAAGTTCCGCGTGAACTTTATGGCCGGATTTACGCGGCCACCGTGGGCGCTCGGCGCGTTGCGTGAGCGTCCACTCACTTCCCCCCTCTGTCCCGAAAGACTTAAGACATCCCCAGATTTCATGCCGCAAGCAAATCAGTACCTTTTGTTTCTCTGCCTCGTCGTTGCTTGCCTTACTGCATCCGCGCAGACGCCGGTTCCGACGCCGCGTCCGAATATCAATCCTAATATCAGCCCTAACGCTTCGCCCGACCGCATTGAGCGCAAAGTAGATAATCCGATTGGCTATGCCGAAGAGCAACGTCGCCTTGAGCGCCAGACGAATAGCAAAGCTGCGCCGCCCAATCCTGCCGTCAGTCAAACCGAAAACCTGGAAGTCACGGCAGAATCGGAAGAGTATCAGGGCGATGTGTATATCGCTTCGGGAAACGTGCAAGCCACTGGCAACGGCATGCTCGTGATCGCTGATCGCATCACGTTCAATACGGCAACCAAAGATTTAATCGCGGAAGGCAATGTTTATTTCGAGCAGGAAGGGCAAAAGCTCGTCGGTGAACGGTTGGAATTGAATGTGCGCACAAAACGCGGCTCAGTGTTTTCGGCTACGGGATTTACCAATCGCACGCCCGACGGAACGTCGGTCACAATTGACTCATCGCGCGTAGACAAAACCGGCGTGGATACTTTTAACCTCGAGGATGCCACGTTGACCGCCTGTGCCGACCGCGTGCCCAAGTGGTCGTTCACGGCCAAACGCGCGCGCATTCGCACTGACCATCGCGCCAAAGTTTATAACGCCTTCTTTCGTGTCAAAGGCGTACCGATTCTCTGGGTTCCTTACGCTTCGGTTTCGATCAGCAAGAAAGATCGTTCGTCGGGCTTTTTGCTGCCGAGTTC
>JABFSD010000097.1 GCA_013140935.1 Acidobacteriota bacterium | reverse complement strand
AACACCGGCTTGCCTTTCTGGCTATGCTTGAACGTTCCGATCATTCGGCCATTTTCAGCCGGGCCCCAGGTTTCTTCGTTTTGCCCGCCCAGACCGTCGCCTACCCAACGGCCTGAGAACCAAGCCATGTCATTGATGGTCGCGGGCGGCGAAGCCTGTCCGGCGGTGAGTTTCAACGTGTGTTCGGTATTTTTTTCCTGCGCCAGTACCGGCACAGTCAGTAACAAAGCAAGTAATAAAAGTTTTTTCATAGCTTACAGAATCTCCTTATTTTAGTTTCGACATCGGTAGCAATTCAGTTCGCAGCCGTGAATAAGACGATTCAAGTCATCGCCAAAGGACATCTTGTCAGTTTTTATTTTTGCGCAGCCTGCATCGGTTTTTCGGCAATCGCAAACAAATGCTTCTGCCCACGTACGAATATCATTCCATCCGAAATCGCAGGCGTAGCCATCAGCACTTCGCCCATCGGATTCTGGCTGACGAGTTCGTAAGTCGCGCCCGCTTTGATAACCACGATGTCGCCGTCTTCGTTGGGGAAATAAAGGTTGCCGTTGGCAGCAACGGGCGAGCCGGAATAGGAACTGCCTTTTTCGGATACGCGCTTTTGATAAGCGCGTTCGCCGGTTTTGGCGTTGTAAACATTCAACGTGCCGTTGTTGTTACAAACATAAAGATATTCACCATAAATAATCGGTGAAGGCTGATAGCTGCCGCCACGTTGCACGCTCCAGGCTACGGCGTCATTACTCGTCTTGCCTTCAGATAAAGAGATGTCGCCGTTGGCTGCGCCTTGTTTAATTGCATAAACCGGCTGATTGGGACGATAGCTGTTGCTGATAAAAATCAAATCATGTCCGGCAATCGGCGTCGTCGAAGTGACTTCGGGTTGGCCTTTGAGGCTCCACAATTCCTTGCCCGTCAGCGGGTCGTAACCGCGCGCCGCTTTGGTCGCATTCGTGACTAACTCAACCCGCGTCTTGCTTTCGACAATCGTCGGCGTACCCCACGAAGGAATCTCAGCGCGTTCGGTCTTCCACACCTGTTTGCCTGATTTGAGGTCCCACGCGGCGATGTATGAACCTTGCTGCACGTCTACCTGCAAGATGACGAGGTTCTTATAAATGATCGGCGAGGTCGCCGTGCCCCATTGATAATCGGCGTCAAAGAACCAGCCGGAATCCAACGCACCGAGGTCTTGCTTCCATTTCAGTTTGCCCTTTTTGTCGAAGCAATACAGCCCGCCTTCGGTGCCGAAAAAGACCACGATATTTTTGCCGTCCGTCGCGGGCGTTGAGTTCGCGTGCGTCGCTTTCGTATGGCGTTTGATTTTCGGCAAGCCTTCGGCGGCGACTTTATCCCAAATCACTTTGCCGGTTTTCTTGTCGAGCGCCATCACACGCCAGGTGTATTTCGCCGTCTCGTTGACCGAATCTACGTCGCCGTAAGGCCCGGCTTTGAAGAAGGGTTTTTCATCCGCACTCACCGCCGTTGCAATGTAGATGCGATCTTCCCACACGACCGGGCTGGCATGCGCAAGTCCGGGGATGGCGACTTTCCAGGCGATGTTTTCATCCTTTTCTACGTCCCATTTCGTGGGAACGGGCTTGCCGTCGGCGACGCCACCCGCACGTTCGCCGCGAAACTGCGGCCAGTTTTGGGCATGGGCTGAAAGACAGAGAGACAGAGAGAAGGAGAGATAGAGAGACAGAGAGACAGCGAACCTATTGCGTCTTTCCGTCTCTCCGTCTCTCCGTCTTTCTGTCTTATCAATCGTTAGGGTAGTAATCACTTCGCTTCCTCCTTCTTCAAGACCAGTTGAAAATTGCCGTTCTTAAACGTAACGCTCGTGACTTTCTCGGCTTCGACCACAAAGGTCAGATTGATGCTTTCTTGTTCGATGCCTTCAAAGACGTGTTCTTTGACTGGATTGAAGTTGAGTGTCTGGCCTTGCGCGCTACCAATGAGCTTGCCGTCTTTGACGGTAAAAACGATAGTCAAGTCAGGGGCTTTGAAAGTGCCTTCATACAGTTTGAGTTGGTCGGCGCTCACCACGAAAGGCTCAATGTCTTTGGCGCCAGCGCCTTTGAGCAAGTCGGCGATTTCAGTATGTTTTTTGTTCGCGGCAGCGGCGAGGAATTTATCGAGTTGCTCTTGCGTGAACTTGCCCTTTTCGAGCGTAGTTTTAACCAGTGTCGCGTGGTTGCCGTTGATGCCGAAGCGCATCGCTACATCCACCTCTTTCGCGCCTTTCTCGACCAGCAGGCGCAAGACTTCAGCATTGCCTTTGCCCGAAGCCCAGCCGAGCGGCGTCGCTTTATAAAACGTATCCTGAATGTTCGGGTTGGCCCCGGCGTCGAGCAACAGCTTGACCATTTCAGCGTTGGCGCGGTCGCAGGCGAAAAACAGCGGTGTCGCGCCGTAAGGAGACTTGGCGTCTACGTCAGCACCCTTGGCGAGCAGCGATTTGACCAACTCAATGTTGCTCTTGCGCGTCGCCGCTAGCAGCTCGTCATTGAGCGCCTTTTTATCTTGTGCGATGGCGGGCAGCCACAGAGCAGTAAGCAGCATACCGATGAACCATTTTTTCATAACGATAACTCCACCAAATGAACCGAAGCTTCCAACTCGTTGGCTGAATGAAGGTAGATGATTGCGCTTCGGTTTCTGCCTTTACGATGCGCGTAGCATTCAGGTTTCTGAGAAATCCTGCAAGTGTCCGCCTCACCGCCAAACGCCTGCGGTTGCAAGAAGGCGAAGAATCGTTTTCCAATATCGCCGTTCAATCTCATCTTTATCATTTCATCATCATTTCATCTCAACGGAGCGTCACAATGAAAAAACTCTTTCCCCTTGCGGCGAGCTTGATTGGGCTGGTCGCCGTCCTGTTTTTTTGCACAACTGGTTCGTCGTTTACACAACAACCAGAGCCACAGGCTTTTGAATTGACGACGGCCATGATTCCGATGCGCGATGGCGTGCGGCTCAATACGCATATCTTCGTCCCGAAAAACCAACGCGAGCCGTTGCCGCTGATGCTCGAACGCACCCCCTATCAAGCGCCGACCGCGCAGACGTGGGCGCAGGGCAAATACAAAGCGTTGGCGGCGGATGGCTATGTCTTCGTCTTTCAGGACATTCGCGGGCGCTACAAATCCGAAGGGCAATTCGTGATGCAGCGCGCGCCCGTGTCGGTGCTGAAAGGCAATCCCAAACTCGTTGACGAAGTGACGGATGCTTACGACACCGTCGAGTGGCTCATCA
>JABFSD010001052.1 GCA_013140935.1 Acidobacteriota bacterium | reverse complement strand
ATCGAGGATGCGCTGGCGATCAATCACATCGCCGATTTCAGCATTGGCGCTGTTGATGACTTCCTGCGAATCGCTCGCGCTCACCGTCACCGAATCGGTCGCTGCGCCGACGGGCAGTTCCAGCTTGACGGTCGAGACCGTCGCCACTTGCACGATGACGCCTTCGACCGAAGTTTTCTTGAACCCGGTTGCCTCGGCTGTTACGCGGTAGCTGCCGGGTTTGACTTCGGCGATGACGAAAACGCCTTCGCTTGATGAAGTAGCCGTCAGCGTTTCGCCCGTACCCAGATTGGCGACCTTGATCGCGGCGTTGGGAATCAATTGTCCCTGCTGGTCTCTGACTGTGCCTTCGATGCGCCCGCGCACGGCTTGCGCCCAAGCCAGACTCGTGCAGCCCAACAACAATACAGATGTGCCGATAAGAATCGCGTTACGGAATTTCATGGTGGATCACTCTACTCCTGAATGGTTTGATCATTTTGCGGCGTGATTCTTTCTCGCTATCCACTGATTGTCCAGACCGCGCATTCCCTTTTTGCCGCGCCTTGCGTTAGCCTTGCCGCCGTTATGCTTCCATCCATCGTCGCCATTCTTCCCGCGCGTTATGCCGCGACGCGCTTGCCGGGCAAACCGCTGCTCGACATCGGCGGCAAGCCTATGATCATGCGCGTTGTCGAACGCGCTCAATCGTGCGCCTTGATCCAACGCGTCATCGTCGCCACCGACGACGAACGCATTTACCAAGCCGTCACCGCCGCCGGAGCCGAAGCGCAAATGACTTCATCATCGCATTGCACCGGCACCGATCGTCTGGCCGAAGTCGCCGCCGCGCTCGACGCCGAGATCATCGTCAACGTGCAAGGCGACGAACCGCTCATCGAGCCTTCTGTGATTGAACAGGCCATTGCGCCTTTGCTGGAAGATGAAAGCCTTCAGATGGCTACGACCTGCGAACCGATTGAGCAGGCGGCTGATGTGTTGAATCCCAACGTCGTCAAAGTCGTCACTGATCACGCCGGTTTCGCCTTATATTTTTCGCGCCATCCGTTGCCTTATCCGCGTAACGAAGTCATCCAGCACGGTTCGCTCGAAGCCGCATTGCAAAACGAACCGGCGCTGCTTCAGCGTTACGCCAAACACACCGGGCTATATGTTTATCGCCGCGCGTTTTTGCTGCGATACGCGCAACTGCCCGCCACACCGCTCGAACAGAGCGAATCGCTCGAACAACTGCGCGCATTGGAAAACGGCTTTCGCATCAAGGTGGTCAAAGTAGCGCATCGTTCCATCGGCGTAGACACGCCGGAAGATTTGGCTTTTGTCGGAAAACAATTCGACAAAACGTAGCGCGGACTTCAGTCTGCGCCCGTAGCGTGGACTTTAGTCCGCGCGTCATCACTAACATCGCGCGGACTAAAGTCCACGCTACAGGCACAGACTGAAGTCCGCGCTACCACAGAGGAATAATCTATGCCCATAAAAGAAATTCTACTGCTTGGCAATCAACAACTGTGGCAACCGTCGGCAGCGATTGCCGACATTCACTCACAAGCCACGCAAGCGCTCGTGACCGATTTGGCCGATACGCTGGCGGACTTTCGTTTGCGCAACGGTTTCGGACGCGCCATCGCTGCGCCGCAAATCGGCGCGTTGCAAAAAATGATCTTCGTGAATCTGCGCGACGGCAGCGACCCTTTTGCGCTCATCAATCCGCACATCGTGAACGCCAGTGATGAGTTATTTGAACTGTGGGACGATTGCTTTTCGCTGCCCAACCTGATGGTGCGCGTGCGCCGCCACGTCAGCATTGACGTACGCTTCGCCGATCAATTCGGCAAGACGCGCGAACTTACGGCGACGGATGATTTATCCGAACTGCTACAACACGAGATAGATCACCTCAGCGGCATTCTCGCTACGGATCGTGCGATTGATGCGCGCAGCTTGGCGCTGCGCAGCGAAGCGATGAAAAACCAAGGAACAACTCGTTTTCGCTTTTGACGCAGGCTTCGTGTAAATTCGGCTGCGGAGGCAAGTAAGCTATGTCTGCTCAACCAAAACTCAAATATACGCTGCAAGAATACTTGAAAATGGATCGTGGCGATGACGCGCGACTCGAATACTGGGACGGCGAAATTTTCGATATGGCAGGCGGCAGCGAGTGGCATTACGAAATCGAAGGCAATCTCATCGCTACGCTCAAACCCCGGCTCAACGCGCGCGGCTGCCGGGCGTTCACAGGCAATACGCGCCTCAAAGTGCCAAGCCTGCCGCCTTATCGTTACGGTGACTTTTCTGCGCTATGTGGCAAGGCGCAGTTCGAGCAGGTCGAAGGCGCAGCCGTGCTGACGAATCCTTCGCTCATCATCGAAGTCTTATCGAAATCAACGGAAGGCTTTGAGCGCGGCGATAAGTTCACGCATTACCAATCCATCCCCAGTTTTTGCGAATACCTATTGGTGTCGCAGCATCGCCCGCACGTTACGCATTTGGTCAAACAAGCGGACGGTTCGTGGAATCAACGCGAATACAACGATATGAATGCCATGATAAAGTTCGCCGCGCTCGATGGTGAGTTGTCACTACAGGAAATTTATCAAGCCGTCAGCTTTCCTGACGCTGAACCGCCACATCCGCTGATCGGGCTAAATCCCCGCTGACAATTATTTACAGGAGAAGACACACCCTAATGAGTTCGTTTGAAACTGAAGCAAACGTCAAGACTGAAGAATCCGTTACCCGTTCGCACTTCATCCGCGACGCCATCTTGCAAGACCTCGCCGAAGGCAAACACGCCAAACCTGATGGATGGGTACAGACGCGCTTTCCGCCCGAACCGAACGGCTATTTGCACATCGGCCACGCCAAAGCCATTTACCTCGATTTCGGGTTGGCGAAAGAGTTCGGCGGCAAGACCAACTTGCGCATGGACGATACCAATCCGTCGAAGGAAGAAACTGAATATGTCGAAGCCATTATGGAAGACGTGCGCTGGCTGGGTTATCAGTGGGACGCGATGTATTACGCCTCTGATTACTTTCAGCAGCTTTATGACTGGGCCATCAAACTCATCAAAGACGGCAAGGCTTTTGTCTGTGATCTGAACGCCGACGAAGTGCGCGAACATCGCGGCACGCTCACCGAACCGGGTAAGGAAAGCCCTTATCGCAATCGCTCCGTTGACGAAAATCTCGACCTCTTTGAACGGATGAAAAACGGTGAGTTCCCTGATGGCTCGCGTACGTTGCGCGCCAAGATTGATAT
>JABFSD010000523.1 GCA_013140935.1 Acidobacteriota bacterium | reverse complement strand
GCCGCGCGGGCTTCGCGCGGCGAAGTGACTTCCAGCGAAAAGAAATCGCCTCGTCCGCCTTCGGCTCCGTGACCGCCGGGCGTACTCATTCGCGCCGCCAGATGCAAACGCGGGGCAACGACTGCGCCGTCTTTGATGAGGCGACGCATCGGTTCAAAAGTTTCAGGGTAGGTGCCGAAATCTACGACGGAAGTCACGCCGCAATAGAGATAGGCTTTCAGGTTCTTCGGCCAGTCGCCGTTCACGCCGCCACCCGAAGCGTAAGGCAAATGCGTATGCAGATCGAAGATGCCTGGCAGTAACGTCATCCCTTCGGCGTCGATGGTTTTGGTGTTGGGCGGCAATTCGATTTTGGGTGCGATGGCAGTGATGCGGTTGCCTTGAATGAGTATGTTTAATTGCTGTGGTTGTGCGCCGGTGCCGTCAACGACGGTGGCTCCCATAATGGCGATGGGTGCTTCTTGTTGAGTTGCGTTGGAAGGCTGCAACGAAAGAGCGAAAGTGAGCGCGAGTGCGATGAGTGATTTATACACGGTGAACTCCTTTGCGTAATTTTCAGAGAAGTGCGTTACACGCCTTCTGCCTCCCATCCATCGTAATGCCCGCCGTAACCTTGCGCCACGCGCAGCAATTCAATCGTCGAGCGATGAATGTCATTGGGCTGTACGCTCTCGCGGCGAAAGAATTGTACGCGCCAGCCTGCGTCGGTTTCCTCTTCGCCTTCGAATTCAAAGTGCGACAGCAACTCATCGGCTTTGAATTGGGCGAGCTTTTCTTCGTCGGGCAGATAGGCCCAATGGTCTACGCGACGCGGCGCGGTGAGCTGGTCGCCGTGTTCCTGCATGCCGTGCAGAATGCGGTTGTTGTAAATGATCTGTAACTCTTCGGGCGTAGGCCGCAGAAAATCAAAATAGGTTTCCCACGTCGGCTCTTCTTCAATCTGAAACTTCCAGGTGTATTGCCCGAAGTCCGCCAACAGACGTTCGAGCGAATCGTTTAATCCGTCAGGCTTGCTCAAGTAAAAGTAAAACGTGCGTGCGCCATCCGTCGTAGCGTGTCCCGTCAGTTGCGCATTGTGTTCGCGCGCCAGCGGATTGACGAGCGCGAGCAACACCGCATGCAAGTCTTCGTTTTCTTCTACTGTTGGCAGGCCGTTGTCGGTAGGCGAGAGCAGCGGAATCGTCAAATAAAACAACTGCTGCCGCGCCAGCATCCGTTCCACCGTAGCGGCGTTCAGGTTCACGACCATGCTGGCGGGCTGGCCGTCAACTTCGGTCATCACTTGTTCCCAGTCGTCATGAATCAGTTCAGCCATTTTCACTCTCCTATTTTTTCGCGGTCGGTTCGGTCACCAAGCTGACGTTGGCATTGGCGCGCTTGGCCTGATCCAGCACATAAGCAATTACGCGATAAGGCGTATCTCCATCGCCGCGCAAATACACACGGCGATCTTTTGCTTGCGCGAGCCGTTCGTTGAGCAGCTTCGGCAGATCGTTGACATTGACGGCCTGGCGTTCGTTCGTACCGCTCAAATAAACCGAGCCTTCTTTGTCTACGCTGACGATCAAGGCTTGCGGCGGAGCTTCATTCGTTTGGGCTTCGCGCGTCTTGGGCAGATTGACCTGAATGCCGGTCTGCAAAATCGGAGCCGTAACCATGAAAATCACGAGCAAGACGAGCATCACGTCTACGAGCGGCGTGACGTTGATCTCAGCCAGCGCGGTTTGGGTTCGTCCATTGCGTGTGGTGAAAGCCATAGCTATTTATTCGTGACCTCACGTTCAATCAGGTTGAGCAGCTTGAGAGAAAAGCTATCCATCTCAGCCGCGAGAATCTTGATGCGATTCAGATAATGGTTATACGCCAACACTGCCGGAACCGCCGCCCCGATGCCGGCTGCCGTAGCGATCAACGCTTCGGCAATGCCCGGCGCTACGGCTTGAATCGAAGCCGAACTCGCTGCGCTTAAACCCTGAAAGGCGATGATGATGCCTACGACCGTGCCGAACAGTCCGATGAAGGGAGCCGCACTTGCTGTCGAAGCCAGCCAGCCCAATGACTTTTCGAGTTTGGTGGTTTCTTCAATCGCCGCGCCTTGCATCGCACGCTGCACGGCTTCGAGATTCAAGGTGCGCTGTTTTTTCAATTCGCCCTCCGCTGCTTGCTGCAAAGCGGCCAACGGGCTGGCGGAATTGGCAGAAATTGCGTTACGAAGGTCTGATAACGACGCAGCTTCTTTCATTGCCGCCGTGATGGCGGATGATTGTTGGAGTGCTTTGCGAGTGGCGGTTTCTTTGGCGGCGATGATGGCCCACGAGGCTATGGAAAAAATTAAAAGTACGAGCAAAATCAGCTTGGCGATGGGGCTGGAACGCCAAAGCAGCGAAACCAGACTGGAATTTTGCCCGGCAGTGGCCTGCAGTTGATCCTGCAAAAACGCGATGAATGACAGCGAAATGGTGACAATCAAAGGAAACTGACTCCCCTCAAGTAAAAATTGAGCTAACTGGTTAAATGATTGAACTTCGTTTAGTTCGCGACGCGATTATGCCACGCGCACTGACCGGGCGGCAAAGGCTGAAGGAAAAAGGCGCTAACCGCTCTTTTTACAGCCGGTTAGGCAAAAAAAGAGCGGGACTGCGCCTAGTGTGTTAATCGCTCAATCCCGCTATCAAGAGAGAAAGGAAAAATTGTTAATTGCCGCCTTGGGCGAGCTGAATCCTAATCAAAGCGCGTTCTAATTTCAATTGCGTATTTGGTTGATCAGCATTTTCTTCGCGGGAACTCAGTAACTGTTCGGCTTTGGTACGGGATTCTTGCGCGCGTTTGAGGTCAATTTCGTCCGGTTTTTCGGCTACGTCGGCCATGACCGAAACCTTGTCGGGCAGCACTTCGGCAAATCCGCCGCTGACATGCATCACCCGCCGGTCTGCTCCGGCGCGGTAGCTCAAAATACCTGTTTTCAGTTGCGAGATCATCGGCGCGTGATCGGGCAGGATGCCCAGTTCGCCGTCCAGCCCCGGCAAGACGACCTCTTCGACCGTCTCGCGCAACGCGATCTTTTCAGGAGTTAAAACTTCGAGAGTGAGTTTGTCTGCCATAGTCTAGTGGCTAGTGGCTAGTGGCTAGTGGCTAGTGGCGAGCGGCTTAAAACTAGCCACTAACCAATAGCCACTAACGACCAACTACATTTTCTTCGCCGCCTCCAGCACTTCGTCAATCGTGCCTTTGAGATAGAAGGCCTGTTCAGGGATGTCGTCGTGTTTGCC
>JABFSD010000539.1 GCA_013140935.1 Acidobacteriota bacterium | reverse complement strand
GAGCCGCCCGTCGTGACTACGTCTTCGACCACGAGGCAGCGTTCGCCCGCTTGCAATTGAAAGCCGCGCCGCAACTTCATCGCGCCGTCCTGCCGTTCGGTGAACAACGCGCGCACGCCCAAAGCCCGCGCGACTTCGTGCGCGACGATGACGCCGCCCAACGCGGGAGCGATTACCAAATCAATTTTGCCGATGTTGGCATCAGCCTGTGCTTTGGCTGCGAGTGCCGAACAGAGTTGCGCCGCTACGGCTGGATGTTGCAACACCAAAGCGCATTGCAAATAACGCGAGCTATGCAAGCCCGAAGACAGCAAAAAGTGTCCGGTCAGCAAAGCCTGATTGTCACTGAAAGTTTGAAGAACTTCGTCGTTGGTCATAAATGATTCTCACTTTGATTAGAAGGATGAAGAGGCAAGGCGGTGATTATCCATATACGAAGGGCGGATGGCGAGGCTGTCATCAACTGTTCCCATTGCCCTGCCCGTCAACATCCGTTGTCATCAATCGTAGACAGCAGCCCTAAGCCTTGTCTTTTCCTGGTGACAGCGCAAACAGGGTAGACACCGCAGTGCCAGAGCCAAAAGCACTGACTCAGCACGCAATGCACAAAATATCTCCAAGTATTTCTTCACTTAAAGACTTTTTTGCAAGCCGCTCTCACCTGTGGCACGAGCATCGCTTTAAGCCCTGCCGTAAGACAAACGACACGCTCTTTGAGAGGTCTTACACAAGAGTTGAGAACAAGTTTTATGCAAGTGGAAGGGGCGTGAGCCGCAAGCAGCTCGAACGTGGCGTTGACCTCACCTGATACGCCGGTTCTTAGAGCGCCGTAGCCCGCCTCTTCCGTAATAAGTTTATTCCTCTCGGGTTTTGTAGTTGTTCATCGAAGTAATGACACGGGGGTCGGATTTGATGGATGGCTACAATTAGTGATGCGCGGAGACTGCGGTTTCCGACGGGGCACTGGGAACCGCAGCCCTCCGCGCATCTGTTCTTTTTCCCGCGAGCGAATTTAATCGAGTTTCATCACTCCTCTCGGTTTATGTGACGAGTCGCCGAAAGACAGACACGGGGGTCGGTTTGAAGCGATGAGTTGCATTTCGATCTGTCAGTTACGTCATCTTGATACGGGGCACAAATGGGATGTCGTAACTGACAGGTCACACTTTTTTCGCCGATTGAGTTGAGTGCATACGGGTTTCTTGAACCTCCTCTTGAATTTGCCGTTGTTGGTCGGAAAAGACACGGGGGTCGGATTTTGATCGGCAACGGCATTCGCTGCGCGGGTGGCTTCAGTCAGATACGGGGCACATTGGCTGTAACCACCTGCGCGGCACACTTTTTTTCAGGTTCAACACGATTTTGATCTTCGGCTGTGAGTCACCGGTTAAAGATAAAGACACGGGGGTCGGATTTAACCACGATTCACGGCTGCGATGCGCGGGTTACGCCAGTTTGATACGGGGCACAATGAACTGACGTAATCCGCGCATCACCTTATTTAGACCCCGTTTTTAAGAATTAGATTTTTCAAGTACTCACCCCAGCAACAGTCGGTTGTCAGCGCACGGAAGTTAGGCTGGCAACCGATTTGCTGTTTGTGGGGTGTGCTTATAGTCTCAGCCACATTCCCCCGACCAATCATGACGAAATTCCTGCACATCGCCGATATTCATTTAGGCATTCGTCGCTATCGTTCGGACGAACGCACGAAAGATTTCTTTCTCGCGTGGAGCAGTTGTCTCGAACGTTATGCCATTCAGGAAAAAGTAGATTTCGTCGTGATCGCAGGCGACTTGTTCGACGCGCGCAAAGTCGAGCCGCAAGCCATGAATCATGCAATGGCGATGTTTGTGAAATTACGCGATGCAGGCATTCCCGTCATCGCCATCGAAGGCAATCACGACAGTCACGAAACGCAACAACGCTTCAGTTGGCTGCGCAGCCTTTCGCAATGGGGCTATCTGAAATTGCTCGAACCGGTTCACGAAGAAAGCGGCGTACAACTCTTGCCGTGGGATGAAGAAAAAAAGCTCGGCTCGTTTATTGACTTAGGCAACACGCGCATCTTCGGTTCGATTTGGTATGGCGCGACGACGAGCAATGCGCTGCCAACGTTGGTTGAGCAAATTCATCATCATCACGACCCGCAACGTTTCAATCTGATGATGTTGCACACCGATGTCGAAGGCCAACTTAATCGCCCCATCCCCGCTTTGCCCGTAGCCAAACTCAACGAACTCAAGTCGTTGATTGACTATCTCGCGCTCGGCCACATTCATAAAAATTTCGAGATTGACGGATGGATTTTCAACCCCGGCTCGCTTGAGGCTTGCACCGTAGACGAATTTGCCAACGTGCGCGGCGCTTATCTGGTTGAGATCGTAGACGGCAAGCCAAAGGCGCAACTGGTGCGCGATTACATTCAGCGTCCGATTAAACGGTTTCAGGTTGAGGTCACCGGCCACGCTACGCCCGAAGCTTTGCAGGAAAGTTTGTTCAAACAATTGCATGCGGAACTTACGCCGCACGACGCGAACGAAACCGATGAACCTGCGCCCGTGATCGAACTCTCGCTGCAAGGCCATCTCGGATTCAAAGCCAATCTGCTCGAACTGCCGCAACTGCGCACGCAAATTGACGAGACGTTTCGTCCGTTGCTGACGATTCTCAAAAACCAAACCGTGCCGGTGGAATACGCCGTCGCCGCAGGCTTGAGCGAACACGTCAGCCGCCCTGAACGCGAACGCCGCGTCATCGAAGACCTCATCAGCCGCGATTCACGTTTCAGCCGACACGCCAACACGTTCGCGCACCTCATTCTCGAAACCAAACGTCTGGCGTTGGTTGGCGAAGCTCCCAGCCGCATCGTCGAATTGCTCGAACAGCGCATGACCAATTACGCGCAACAGGAAGCCGCAGAAAAGGTCGAGTAAGTCTGTTTTCGTCTGGCAATTTTCTCAGCCATTGCGCACAATGCGCTCGCCCCTCTATCACACACTTTCATTCATCGCCGATCTCATCATTTTCCAGCGGTAGTCGTTATGGGAACGCTGTTCGTCGTCCTGACCGGCTTGCTCTTGTTGCAAAGCCTCGTCTCTTTATTCACCTGTTTGCGCTTTGCGCGTTACGCGCTGGCTCCGCAAAGCGCACGCACCTCACGCAATCAATTGCGCGCCGCGATCCTTCTGCCCTGTCGCGGACTCGAACCTGATTTTGAGACGAACATCCGCGCCTTTCTCACCCAGGATTACCGCGAATACGAAATG
>JABFSD010000445.1 GCA_013140935.1 Acidobacteriota bacterium | reverse complement strand
CAATTCGGCTAAAGCCTCCGATTCCGCCTAAAGGCGGTACTCTAAACGATGCGCCCAAACCATCAAGTTATTTTCAAACAAATCCTAAGGGCGTGAGAATAAAAAAGCCCGCCCGTTGAAAATGTTCCAGGGCCAACGGGCGGGTGTCACGGGGTAGTAACTCGTAAAAAAGAACGCGCGACCTATTTCAGGTTCTCGACCATCTGCAACGCGGCGGGGCCGAGCAGCACGATGAACAAGGTCGGGAACAGGAAAACGGCCAACGGGAAAAGCATTTTCACGGCAGCCCGTTGGGCAGCCTGTTCCGCACGTTGGCGGCGCTTGGTGCGCAAGGCTTCGGCGTATACGCGAATGGCGCGCGCAATCGAAGTGCCGAAGCGGTCGGTTTGAATCAACATCGCGCACAAGCTGCGTAAGTCGTCAATGCCGCAACGGTCCGCCAAATTACGCAGGGCTTCTTCACGCTGGCGGCCCATGCGAATCTCGGTGTTGACCAGACCGAATTCGTCCGCGATGTCAGGGTGAACGGTTTTCATTTCTTCTGACACGCGCGTGAGCGCGGCGTTCAAGCCCAGACCAGCCTCGACTGATACGACCAGCAAGTCGAGCGCGTCAGCCAGGCCTTTGCGCAAGCGCGTATGGCGACTATTCACCATAAAATTCAGAATCTTGTCGGGCAGCAGGAATCCGAGCAGGACGCCACCGCCTAAATAGATCAGCGAATCTCCGAGGGGTTTGCCGATGAACATAATGACGAGAACCACCAATAGCGGAAACCCGACCAGACTGACCAGCTTAATCGCGTAAAAGATCATCGTGGAATTCGCCGAACGATAACCGGCGTGCATGAGTTTCTTTTCCAGCTTCTTGGCTTCGCTGGCCGAAATGGGCGCGAGTCGGTTGATCTCTTTCGCCGCTTTGCGAGCGATTTCAGCCGCCTGGTTTTCCTTGTTCTCACGCTCTTCTACTTCGGCTTCGGCGTCCCAATCGCGGCCCGCCCGATAAGCGTCGAGACGATCCAGCACCGACGTTTCGGGTTTCTTGAACATCATCACTGCGGCGGCGGCCAACAGTGCTAAAAAACCTAATGCAAAAATGTAAACCATAACTGCCTTTGCGTTTACGATCAGAAACCGTGCGCGCCCTCGCACGCACGGTGCTGACCTCAGATTTGAATCTGCATGATCTTGCGTATGGTGGCCATACCCAGCCCTTGCAAGATGCAACCGACGATCAGTAACTGATTGCCTTTATCGGTCTTCCACAAAATGCTCATGTATTCGGGGTTGATGTAAGAAACCACCAACGCGATGAACACCGGCATGCCGCACAACACGTAAGCCGACATGCGCGATGACGTCGTCAGCGTGTTCAGGTCTTCCAGAATGCGGAAGCGTTCGCGGATGGTCATCGCCACTTTTTCAAGAATCTCCGACAAATTACCGCCGGTTTCGCGCTGGATCATGATGGCCGTGATGCAAAAGTGCAGATCGAGCAACGGCACTCGTTCAGACATATTTTCCAGCGCGACTTTGACCGACAAGCCCAGGTTTTGTTCTTCGTAAGTGCGACGGAACTCGGTCGAGACCGGGTCGGGCATTTCCTGCGAAATCATGTGCAAGGCTTCCTGAAAAGCGTGTCCCGAAGCCAGCGCGCGGCTCATCAATTCGAGCGTATCGGGCAGGTCGGCCAGAAATTTATCGAGCCGCTGCTTGCGTTTGCGCAGCACATGCCACAGGGGTACGAAACCGGTTAGACAGCCCACGCCGATGGCAATCAACAAATTCTGACCGAGCATGGCGACCGCCAGCATGCCCAGCAGCCCCGACAATCCCATGAACATAAACAGACGCATCACCGTGAGGTGCAAGTCAGATTGATCAATCATGCGCTTGACCCATTTGACGAATTGCACGCGCTTGAGGATTTCGTTGACCGACGGAATTTCCGACAGGATTTCGTCGCGCGCCAACCTGATCTTATTGACGTCCACCGCGCCCATCCCGCCGCCAGAGCCAAAATCGTCGTCATAGCCGAGCATGACTTCGCGCAAACGCTTTTCCATGCGTTCGCGGTCTTCCGACGACTTGCGCGTAATCATCAAATAAGTCGCGTAAGTCCCGCACAAACAAAATAGAAATACGAAAAACGGCACCATAACTTTATCCTTTCCCGCTTCGTTTCCTCTGCGGCATCTCCTGCATCTTCTCCTGCCTAAGGCGCTTAATCCTCTTGACGTTCAAACCAGGTCTCATCCACTTTGAAACCTGAAATGCGCAGTTGTTCCAGCAAAGCCGGTTTCTTGCCGGCGGCGCGGTGTTTGCCGATGACCTTGCCTTTGTCATCCACGCCTTCGCGCTCATATCGAAAAATGTCGTTCACACGCACTTCGTGTTCGTCCAAGCCAACGACTTCCGAGATAAAAGTCACGCGGCGCGAACCATCGCTCAAGCGCGTAGCCTGTACGACCAGATTGACCGCCGAAGCGATTTGCTGGCGCATGGCGCGCTCGGTGAGTTTCATTCCGGCCATTTGAATCATCGTCTCGATACGCAACATCGCATCGCGCGGATTGTTAGCGTGAATCGTAGACATCGAACCGTCGTGGCCCGTGTTCATGGCCTGTAACATGTCAATCGCTTCTTCGCCGCGCGTTTCGCCGATGACCACGCGGTCGGGACGCATACGCAAGGCGTTCTTGACGCAATCGCGCGCCGTGACGTCGCCTTTGCCTTCGACGTTTTTGGGACGCGTTTCCAACCGGACGACGTGCGGCTGTTGCAACATCAATTCGGCAGCGTCTTCGATGGTGACGACGCGCTCGTCTTCGGGAATGTAATTCGACAGCGCATTGAGCAAGGTCGTTTTACCGGAACCCGTGCCGCCCGAAATGATGATGTTCATCTTGGCCTTGACGCACATTTTCAACAGTTCTGACATCTCTTTCGTCATCGCGCCCTTTTGCACGAGCATATCGAGCTTGAGCGGATTCTTACCAAAACGGCGAATCGAAATCGAAGGCCCATCCAGCGCAATCGGCGGAATCACCGCGTTGAAACGCGAGCCGTCGGGCAAGCGCGCGTCGCACATCGGCGAAGACTCGTCAATGCGGCGGCCTACGGAAGAAACGATGCGTTCGATCACACGCATGACGTGTTGGTTGTCGTTGAAGGTCACGCCCGAACGTTCGAGCTTGCCCGCGCGTTCGATGTAAATCTTGTAAGGTGAATTGACCAGAATGTCAGAGATCGTCGGGTCGGCCAGCAAGAC
>JABFSD010000333.1 GCA_013140935.1 Acidobacteriota bacterium | reverse complement strand
CTTCGCACTGTTGCTGACGGGCGCGACGATTCAAGCACAAACGCGCGCGGCTTCGGCCCGCTCTTATCTCGAACGCGCCGATGCATTTTTTGCCCAAGGCGATTACGCGCGCGCGTTGCGTGATTACGATTTGGCGTTGGCTTTCGATCAAAGCACGGCTGCCATTTGGAACAAACGCGCTTTAACGCGCGAACGGCATAACGATGGGCCGGGAGCCATCGCCGATTTCACGCGCGCCATCGCGCTCGCGCCGCGCACCGCCGTTTACCTCACCAATCGCGGACGCGCGTGGTTGCAACAAGGCGAATTAGAGCAGGCGCTCAATGATTTGAATCGCGCACTTGCGCTTGATGCGGCCTGTGCTGAGGCTTACGCGCATCGTGGTTTGGTGAGCGCGGCGCTGAACGAAACCGCAGCAGCCATCGCCGATTTCGACCGCGCGTTGCAACGCAATCCGAAACTCATCCACACGCGGTTTAATCGGGGACTGGCTTGTTTGCGCGCAGGCCGCCACGCCGAAGCCGAACGCGATTTCGCGGAATTCCGCAAGCAGGGCGGAAGGTTCACGCTCGCGCAACAAGCCTTCTTCGATCAATTGCGAAAGTAGGTAATCAACCGCCTGAGACGGGCGGGAAGATCGCTAAAACATCGCCGGTTTGAAGCGACTGAGTGCGCGGCGCGTGCTCTTCGTTCACGGCGAAAAGGGCTGATCGTTCAAAAGCGGCCAACGCGGGACAGCGCGTTTTCACCGCTTCCCACGCCGCCGTTACCGTAGCAGGTGCGGTGAGTTCGCACACAATCTCATCCGCTTGCACGATTTCGCGGCACGCGCCGAAAAACAAAACGTGAACTGTCAGTTGCCCTGTCATCGTGTTTGTCATCATCAATCAAAATCCTGTAGCAGGTACGTCACTGACGCTGCCAGCGCTGCCCGCGCTGACCGCTTGGGCTTTGGGCGCGGCGGCGAATTTCGACAAGTCGCCCGTCAATACTTGTTGGCCCTTGCCGCGAAACTTGAGCGCCTCGACTAAAAAGTTATCGAAGAGCAAGCGCCCGTCGCGGCTTTCGTTGCGGTGCTCCCAATACTTGTCGGTCTGCCAATCCTGAAACGATTTTTCGAGGTGGAACTGCACGCCGTAAATCAACTGCTCCGCCGTGCGCCGCACGAACATTTGATGTTCCGACAGATAGCCGCGCGCCAGTTGCGCGAAGCCTGCCGGTAAACGATCTACTTCAAGTCCATGATTTTGCCATACGCGCAGCAAGTGCCGCCGCTCGGTATATTTCTGCCACTTCGGCAGAGGGCGATCTTCGACGCCCGCGAAAATCGGGTCTTGCGTGTCAGTGATTTTGACGAAGCGGTATTGATATTCGATCAATCGCCCGCTGCGTTTCGTGGCCGGCGGCTGGCCGTCAATCGTCGTAATCTGTGCGCCGAAGGCTTGCCCAATTAACTGATGTCCGCCGCAAATGCCCAGCACCGGTAAGCGCGTCGTTTGAATGAAGGCGTTGAAGTTGTCGAGCAAACGCGGTTCGTAAAAATCGAAATCGCGCAGCGTACCGCTCAACACCACCGCGTCAGGATCGAACGCCGCCACGGCAGCTTCATCGAGTTGCGCCAGCGAAACGGTTTCGATTTCAGGCGTACGCACGAATTTTTGAATGTTGCCCGTAATGTTGTTGAGCGCCATCCCCGCGATTTTGCGTTCGAGGTCGGCCCAGCGTTTGGCGTTGAAATCAGGCGCTTGCCGCGCGACGGCTGAGTACTGGTCTTCTTCGGTGATGAGATTGTTGACCACCAGCACACGCATGGTTTGAATGCGCGGCAGAATGGGTTCGAATACGCAATAGCGATTGCTGGCGAGTCCTATAATTTCTTGTGAGGCAAATGTCATAAAACGATAAACTCCGGTATGGTGCGCCAGCATCCTGCTGGCAGTCGGGTCGCGAGCATCTTGCTCGCCAGCCACGAGCGAGCAAGATGCTCGCGACCCGACTGCCAGCGGGACGCTGGCGCACCCAAAGCAATATGAAACCAGTTAACAAAGCACTCAAGCAACAATACCTTGAAACGCCGCGACGCATGGGCGTCTTTCAAATTCGCAATCTGGCGAATGAAAAAGTATTCGTCGCCAAGTCATTCGATTTGCCCGGTTCGCTGAATCGCCATCGCTTTCAACTGCTGCACGGCAGCCACGCGAGCGCGGCGTTGCAGACCGATTGGAATGCGCAAGGCGCTGACGCATTCGCATTTGAAATTCTCGACGAACTCACACCGCGCGATGCCACACAGGAAGAGTTGCGCGAAGACCTGGACTTTATGGAAGCGTGCTGGCTCGATCAGTTGCAACCGTTTGACGAACGCGGCTACAACGAAAGGCCGATGAGCCACGAAGCCCGTCTGCAAATGATTATGCGTCGCAACGCAGCCGCATAAAATGTGGCACGGGCTGCCAGCCCGTGCCACGTACTTTTATTGCACGCTCCACACCGGAATGCGTCCCGGCGTCCACGGAGCGCCCGCCGCTTCCATCGCTTTTTCGAGTTTCGGCCACTCGGTTTCGGCGATGGCTCTCAGCTTTTTCAGTTCCAACTCGAATTCAGCAGAAGCGATGGTGTATTCGCCGACCTGCGTTCCCGTAGGCTTCGCATTCGCCATCCGCGTCGCTGCCGCGACGGTTCCTGCCCGCTCTGAGATCGAAGGCGGCGGATTGATTTGTCGTGCCTGCAACGCACGGTCGCCGCTCATCGCTTTGACGATTTCAGCCAACCGCTTGTCGAGCGCCGCGACTTCCTCCATCAGCTTGTCGCCCGCTGACGGAGTCTCCTGCAACGCGCGCTTCGCCGTTGCCAGTTTCCCGCGCAATTCGTTGGCTACGCCGGAAGCACCCACGACTGCACGTTGCAAACGCGCGGCTTTTTGCTGGAATTCAAACAACGTTTTGCGATCAGCGGCAGCCAATGTCAGCGAACCTTCAGTGACGACGTTGAAAGATTGCGGCGCGCTGAGTTGTGTCCATACGCCGTTGACGCGCTTCGCCAGACTCACGGTGTATTTGCCTGGCATCACCAACTGTCCGCCCGGCGGCGGGCCGAAGAGTTCTTCCAAATCCGGCCCGGCTGCCGGATTGCGCGGCGGAGCCAGCGTCACCGATGGATAGCGCAAGTCCCACGTAACGCGCTGCGTGCCTTGCATCGGAGCCGCATTCAAACGGCGCACGACGTTGCCCGCCGCGTCTTTCACCGTGAGCATCAAGGCTGGAGCTTCCTC
>JABFSD010000536.1 GCA_013140935.1 Acidobacteriota bacterium | reverse complement strand
GTATATGCGCGATAA
The DNA here is from genome assembly GCA_013140935.1 of Acidobacteriota bacterium. GTDB lineage: Bacteria > Acidobacteriota > Blastocatellia > RBC074 > RBC074 > JACPYM01. The sequence continues at coordinate 3,256 of JABFSD010000536.1, read as the reverse complement.
CGGATATGACTTGCGCTACAACCTGGAAAAGAACTGGGCGAAGCTCGGCCCTGATCTGGTCGGCAAGATTCACGTCTATTGCGGCGATATGGATAATTATTATTTGAATCTGGCGGTCTATCAGTTGGAAGAGTTTTTGACGGCGGCGGTGAATCCGAAAGCCGAAGCCGTGTTTGAATACGGTCGCCCGATGAAAGCGCACGGCTGGCAGCCGTTCACGAATGCGGAACTCGTGAGGATGATGGATCGGCGCATCAACAAGACGGCCAACGCCAAAGCAGCGGCGAGGTAATAACGCAGCTCAAGATTTCATCGTCCGCGCAAAATCACGCCGGACTTCACGCCGGTATGCGCATCGCGTTCGATCACGATTTGTCCGTTGACTAGCACGTAAGCAAACCCTGTCGCGTATTGCTTCGGCGCTTCAAACGTAGCGTGGTCGGTAATCGTCGCCTCATCGAACACGACCACGTCCGCTGCCAAACCTGGACGCAGCAAGCCGCGATCCCACAAGCTGAACGTTTGCGCGGGCAGCGAAGTCATCTTGCGAATGGCTTCTTCTAAACTAACGAATTTCTTTTCGCGGACGAATACGCCCAGTGCGCGGGCGTTGTTGCCGAAGGCGCGCGGATGCGGAACGCTTTTGCTGGCGATGTCGGTGACGCCCGCGTCAGAGGCCACCATCGTGAAAGGTTGTTTGAAGATGCGTTCGACATCGGCGTCAGACATTTTGCGCAAGACGACGCCCGCGCGTTCGTTGGCGAGAATTTCGCAGGCTTGTTCGGCTTGCGCTTCGGGCGTTTTGCCTTTGCCGGTGAGTTGGGCGATTTCGGCTACGTTTTTGCCGTTGAAGCTCGGATCGGTTTGATAGCTCGCAATGTAAAGATAACTCAGGTCGTCAAAGCCTTCGCTTTTCATCGTCGCCAAAATCTCTTGCTTGATTTTTTCGCGCGTCACCTTGTCAGCCAGCCGCTCTTTGGTTTTCTCAGCGCCGCCATCGAATACCCACGAAGGAAAGATGATACCGATGTTTGTCGCGCCCGCCGGATAAGCATATTGATCCACCGTCACCTGTTGTCCTTTCGCGCGCGCGTCGGCGATGAGTTTCGTCGTCATTGTGCTCAACCCCCAACGTTTTTTGCTGTCGAGTTTGAAATGCGAAATCTCGACGGGACAGTGAGCGAGTTCGCCGATCTTGAGCGATTCGGCGATGGATTGTTCGATTTGCAAGCCTTCGTCGCGCATGTGCGTCGCGTAAAGCCCGCCATATTTCGCCGCGACTTTCGCCATCTCGGCAATTTCATCGGTCTTGCCATAAGTGCCGGGGATGTATTCCAACCCGGTCGAAAAGCCTACCGCGCCCGCGCGCATCGCGGCCTCCACGAGATCGCGCATCTTTTGCAACTCTTCCGCCGTCGGCGCGCGGTCAAAGTCGCCGTTCATTCCGGCGCGACGAATTGTGTTGTGTCCGACGAGCGAAGCTACGTTGAGTGAGATGCCGGTGGTTTCAAGCCCTTTGAACCATGCGGTCAGATCGTTCGCCGACGTACCGCAATTGCCCGTCACGACCGAAGTCACGCCCATGCGCAAAAAGTTTTCGGCCTGCGGACGACTGTTGATGCCGCCTTCGATGTGGGTGTGTACGTCAATGAAACCCGGTGCGACGATCAAGCCCGTCGCATCCAGCACACGGGCCGCCCGCGCCGCATCAATTTTGCCGAGCGCGGCGATGCGTCCGCCTTTGATCGCCAGATCAGTGACGACCCACGGATTGCCTGTGCCATCCACGAGGCGACCGTTGGTGATGAGCAAGTCGAATTCTTTTTGCGCCGACGCTGCGCGCCAACCAATAACGGAAAGGGAAAGCAGACCCAACAACAGAATTTTTTTCATAGACGTTTTTCTCGAAAGCGAAAGGTTGTGATTTGAATGGCGGCGATTGTACGCCATCACCGTCCGTAACGGCAGCGTCTTGCGCCTTTCCGACCGCATGCGTAGACTGCACGCCGTTCCCACTCGCAATCACAAACCAAACAACCACGTAACCGTTTTCTGCTAACCGAGTACGAAGGAATGGCGCGTTCATTCAACAGGCCGACCAGTTCTTACGCGCGGCGTTCGCCGTTCTGGTATTGGTTTCTTCCGGGCAGATCACCGAATAGCAATATGTACCGCTCACTTATTCTTACTACTGGCACCTGGGGGATGTTACCCATCCGCTTCGCATTGGGAGTGATCTTTTTCGCGCACGGCGCACAAAAGGTTTTCGGCATCTTCGGCGGAGGCGGCTTTGACCGCTGGCTCAATCAATCGTTGCCAGGTTCGTTCAACATATTCGGCCCCGTCAAACTGTGGCTGGCGATTGCCGCCTTTGCCGAACTGTTCGGCAGCATCATGGTCTTGATCGGATTTTTGACGCGTGTCGGCGCGGCAATGCTCGGTTGCGTGATGCTGGTGGCGATGCTTTTCGTGCATTGGCCTTACGGCTTTTTCCTGCGCGACCCGGGCACGGACGGCATTGAATACGTGCTGGCGCTGCTGTGCTGTTGCGTCGCACTGTTGGTCGAAGGCGGCGGACGCTTTTCGGTGGATGCCAGTTCTTAGCAAGGCGCTGCGGAGCAGGTTCTCAACCTGTTTCACAGCGTGCGGAATCACGGAGGTGTGGTGTGGGGCAGGTTGAGAACCTGCCCCACACCTCCGACAGTTGCTTGATTGCCGCAACGCGAGTGCGGTGCTTATAATTCGCCGCGTTTCCCTTTACCCCTTTTCCGATGACAAGTTGGTGCCCCCTGATCCGCAAGCAGTTTTATGCAGGAATCACACACTTCCCTGACACAAGAACTCGTTCGCGCACGTCGCCGTGAACGCCGCGCCACGTTGATCGCCCTCGCGGCGGTCGCCTTAACCATCGGTGTCGTAATCGGTGTCGCACTCACGGCGCGTCGTTCATCACTCTTGGCGGTCACCGCGACCCATCCCGAAGCGAACATCGAAATGGCTTCGGCTTTCGTTGACATCGCGCGCCGCGTCGAGCCTTCGGTCGTGAACATCAGCGTCGTCATTCAACCGCGTCCACGCAACGGCAATGAATTCCCCGCCGATGCACGCCCGCGTCTGGATGATTACGGACGCAATCGCGCGCTGCGCGGCAACGGCTCCGGCGTGGTCGTAGACAGCGCTGGTTACATCCTTACCAATCAGCACGTTATCCGCGATGCTGACCGCATCATCGTGAAATTCTTTGAAGGCTTTGAGT